>NZ_DATJIY010000076.1:0-24776 GCF_035492835.1 Dinghuibacter sp. | reverse complement strand
CGTGACCCTGAATGAATCCGGCGCCACGCCCGCGACCTTCACCGCGGCGGGCGTCAACGCGGGCGCCGCGCCCGTCTACCTCTGGCAGCTCAACGGCGTCACCGTCCAACAGGGTGGTCCGTCGTATACGCCCGCCGGCGTGTTCCCCGGCACCGCGTACACCATCGTGTGTACGATGACACCGTCCCAGGATGTATGTGTCAGTCCCGGAAGCGTTTGCGTCAGTATCCCCTACTATTTTAACTGATCCCGAAACCGCGCGGTATGTGGAAAAAACTTTGCAGCTCCCTGATCCTCCTGCTCGCCGCCGGACGTCGTGTGTCAAAGCATCAATTTCATGTGGTAACCTGATTAACTATAAAAATCGATTTGGTTTTTAAAATTTATTAATTACTTTAGTAAGGATATCTTGCGGTCACTGCTTAACGTCACCTGAAGCCCTCGTCGTTCCTGATTCTCGTGAGGCCGTTCTGTAGTCTCAATCGCTTCCCGACATTTTTGTTCTGATCCGGTTTGCGCCCCGCCACCCGCGGTGCGGCTGCGTTTTGCCAACGCCCGCCGCCACCGCGGAACGCCCAGTGCATGCGCTCGGAAACGTTGCGCCCGCGCCGGAACGCCCCGATATTGCCCGAAACGTTGCCATATGTGGAAAAAGCCTTGCTACTACACCTTAACCGTCCTGCTTATGCTTGTCGCCGCGGGCGCCCGTGCGCAATCGATATTTTGGATCAATGGCAACGGTTGCGTCAACCAGCAACAGCGGTTCGTGTTTTCGGGATCGGGTACGGTATCGTCGTGGTCGATCACCGGGTCCTACACCGGCGTCACCCAAACCAACCCCTTCCTATACGTTACCTGGGTAGCGGCCGGGTCGGTATCCGTGACGTGCAACTACGTCAATACCGCGGGCCAGCACCTGTCGACGCCCCCATACCCGGTCACCATCAACTCCACCTCCAGCCCGTCGGTATCCATCAGCGCGAACCCCGCGAGCGTCTGCCAGGGGTCGACCGTGACCTTTACCGCCAACGCCGTCAATGCGGGCGCCTCGCCCTCCTATACCTGGTACCAGGCCGGCTCGCAGGTGGGGAGCAACAGCGCCACCTACGCCACCAGCGGTATCAGCAACGGCCAGCAGGTGTATTGCACGATCAATTCCAGCAACCAGTGCGCGTCGCCTACCACCGCGACCTCCAACACGGTCACCGAGACGGTGAACCCCTTTACGACGATAACCGCCACCGTGGCGCAGACGGGTATAGCCTGCACGGGCCAGAGCGCGAGCTTCCAGTGCACGCCCAACGCCAGCTCTTCACCGCCCGCCGGGTATACGTTCCAATGGTACCGCAACGGCTCGCCGGTGACCGGCATCACCGGGCCGCCGCCGTATGTCCTCGTGCTCAACAACGGAAGCGTCAACAGCGGCGACCAGATCTACTGTAAAGTATCCACGACCTCGCCGTGCTATACCGGCTCGGTGAGCTCGAACACGGTCTCCACGACCTTCAGCGCCGCCCAGACGTTCTATCCGAGCATCGCCGTCCCCGCCATCTACCTCTGCCAGGGGCAGAGCATCACCTTTACCGGGAGCGGGAACTTTGCACCGACGAGCTACCAGTGGACGAGCAGCGGCAACCCCATCGCCGGGGCCACCGGGAGCACCTATACCGTGACGGTCTCTTCGCTGGCGCAGCTCCAGGCGATCGGCATCAACGAGACGACATCCGCGACGGGTTGTCTCAGCAACACCAGCGGCTCCACCAGCCTGGCGAGCGTCCCGTTCACGGTCAACCCGACGGTCACGCCATCGGTGAGCATCTCCGCGAACCCCGCGGGGACCGCGTGTCTGGGCAGCACGGTCACGTTTACCGCCAACCCGGTCAACGGCGGGAGCCCGCCGGGCTATCAATGGTACCTAAACAATAACACGACCGGCTCCAACAGCGCGACCTACAGCAACAGCAGCCTGAACAACGGCGACCAGGTATACTGCAAGATGACCACCAGCGCCGCCTGTCCCACTACGACCCAGGCGACGTCCGGCACGATCACCGAGACCGTGACCCCCAGCGTCACCAACCTCTCGGTAACCGTCGCGCAAAGCGGCCTTCCCTGCCTCAACCAGGGCGGCACCCCCGTTTTCTTCGCGACGACCACGCCCATAACCCCGTCAGGCGCGACCTTCCAGTGGTACGACAACGGCGCGCCCATCAACAACACCGCGCCCGGCTCCAGCGCCCCCGCCTATGTCTGCACCAACCCCGTCGTCCGTATCGGCGACCCCGTCTATTGCACAATGAACGCCAATACGGCCTGCTGGACACCCGGCTCCGCCTCCTCCAACACCGTCTACGCCGCCGCGCAGCAGCCCCAAAGCTTTAACGTGGGCGTGGGCCCGCTGGGTAGCGGGATCGACATATGCATCGGCCACCAGATAACGCTCCAGTGTAACTCGAGCCCCGCCGCGCTGCCGGGAAGCTACCAGTGGACGGTGAACAATTCGCCGGTGCCGAACTACACCTCTTCGACGCTCACGCTCACCATACAATCGCTGGCGCAGATATCCAATATCCAGGTCAGCGCCCAGGCCGGCGGCGGTTGCGTGAGCAACACCAGCGCGACCGCCACGACGGCGATCCTGCCGTGGTACGTGCTCCCGTTCCAGGTGCCTTCCGTGACCATCAGCGAGTCGAGCGTCATCACCGGCGGCCAGCCGCAGTTCACGTTCACGGCCAACCCTACCAACGGCGGCTCGCAGCCCGGTTACACCTGGACGCTGAACGGCGCCACCGTGGGCACGGGTCCGACCTACAACGCCGGTACGCTGACCCAGGGAAAAGCAAACACCATCCTCGTACAGATGACGACGTCGCCCGAAATATGCGTGGCCCCGGATGTCGTTTGTCAAAGTATAAATTTTGTATGGTAACCTGATTAAATTGAAAAACGGATTTTGTTTTTAAAATTTATTATTTACTTTAGTGTGGACGTCCCCTGTTAGTAAGGATGTCAACCTTGCGGTCACTGCTTAACGATACCTGAAGCCCCGACGTTCCGATTCCCGTGAGGCCGTTATGTAGTCTCAATCGCCCCAATCATTTTGGTCTGATGTTAGTTTGCTCCCGCGGCGGCCACCGCGCGGGAAAGGAATCGTATTGCCGAAACACGGATATATGACCAGGAGAAAGCCATGCCCGTTCTTAATCGTTTTCCTTATGTGTATCACCAGCCGCGCCGGCGCCCAGAACATCGTCCTGCACCTTTCTGGTTCCTTTTGCGTCAACCAGCAACAGGAATTCGCTTATGCGGGTCCCGGCACGGTTACGTCGTGGGTGATCACCGGCGCGCACACGTCCACGCAAAGCAACCCGGACCTGTTCGTAACCTGGACGCAGACCGGGGCGGTTTCGGTGACGTGTAACTATACCCTCAACGGCGTAAGCAATTCGACCGGTGCCTATCCATACACGGTATCCGGGACCTCCAGCCCTTCCGTATCGATCAGCGCCAGCGCGGCCAGCATCTGCTCGGGCGCCACCGTGACCTTTACGGCGTCGGCTGTGAACGCCGGCTCGCCCATCTACGCCTGGTACCAGGGCGGGACATCGGTGGGCGGCAACAGCGCCAGCTACGCCACCAGCGGGCTGACCAACGGCCAGCAGGTGTATTGCCAGGTCGAGTCCAGCAACCAGTGCGCCTCCCCGCTCATCGCCACCTCCAATACGATCACCGAGACCGTCAGCCCCTCCAGCACCGTAACGGCCGCGGTGGCGCTGGAGGGCAGCGCCCCCTGCCCGGGCTCGATCGAGTCCTTCCAGTGTACGGCCGCCACCAACACCGGGTCGACGCCGCCGGCCGGGTACAGCTACCAGTGGTACCGTAACGGTTCGCCCGCGACCGGAATCACGGGGCCGCCGCCCAACGTCATCGCATTCGCCGCCGGGGGGCTCAACGCCGGCGACCAGGTATACTGCAAGGTGTCCACGACGTCGGGTTGTTATACCCCTTCGGTGAATTCCAATACCGTGTCGGCCGTGTTCAGCGCGTCAGAGACGTTCACCCCCACGATCGGCGTTCCCAAGCTCAACTACTGCCAGGGCGAGACCGCGACCTTCACGGCCCAGGGGAACTACCCGATCGGCAGCTGCCAATGGACGAGCGGGGGCGTCAATATCACGGGCGCGACCGCGACGACGTACACCTTCAACGTCGCTTCCGTCGCCCAGCTGAAAGCCATCGGCCTCACCGCGTCGACACCGCAGACGGGATGTATCGCCAACGCCACCCAATCCACCGGCGTTGCCGACGCACCGTTCGTGGTCACCCCGCTCCCGTTCCCGGTGCCCGCGGTCACGATCACCGAGTCGGGCGTCATCACCGGTGGCCAGCCGCGGTTCACCTTTACCGCCACGCCGGCCAACGCCGGCTCGTTACCCAGCTATACGTGGTCGCTCAACGGCGCGACGGTGGGCACCGGTCCCACGTACAACGCCGGCGCCCTGCCCCAGGGGAAAGCAAACCTCATCCTCGTTCAAATGACGGCGACGTCCGGGATATGCGTGGCCCCGGATGTCGTTTGCCAGAGCATCAATTTCGAATGGTAACCACAACAAAAAATACTATACCGTGAGACCCTTGCTTTTTTTGACCGGATGGATGCTCGCCGCGGCGGCGGCAGCGGCCCAGCAGGCGCCGGACACCACGCACAAGCCGTCAGTGGTGCAGCAGCAGGCAGGCGCGCTCCTCGCGACCCCCGTCAGGAGCGCCGCCGCAAACCTGAAGTCCACCCTCCAGGCGCCCACCCAGCTGGTCAAGGGCGGCCTCCACGTCACCAATGTGACGGTCGACGTCATGGCCGGCGTCATGGACCTCAACAACCTAAACACCGACGGCAGCCTCTACCCGCCGCTTTACGGCACCTACAACGTTGCCCGCACCCGGCTGGGCGCCACCGTCACCCTCTTCAACGTCCCTATGCAGGTCGGCTACCAATACGAATACACCCAGGGCCCCGGCGTGATGGTCAACCTCGGCGCCCTCACCACCACCTTCGACAAGAACGCGTATATCAGCGGGCTAAAGGCCCGGCTCCAGGGCAAGTTCAACCCCGCCGACTACCTTCCGCAGCAATACCTGTCGATCGACCGCCTCGAACAGGCCGCGCTCGCCGACCTCCACACAGACATCGGCAACATCCAAAGAAACTACGGCAGCCACCTCCCCCTCAACGCCGCCGGTCTGGGCGACTGGAAAACCGTTACCGAAACCGACCAGGCGACCCTCGAGCGCCTCATCCTCCCCGACAGCCTCCAACACGCCATTGCGGCGAACAAAGTGCGGCTCACCCAGCTCCAGGCCCGCAAAAACCAAAACCAGCCCATCGATACCTCTGAATACAACAAGATACTTTCGCAGAACCACGAAGCCGAAGGATACCGGGTGATCCTGCAAAAAGTCCAGGAATACCGCAACAAATGGGCCGCCAGCGGCTTCACCGCGCACCTTCGCCAGCTGGCCCAGGAACGCGGGATCGCCCTGGCCAATATCGCCAAAGACCCCGGCGTGATCGCCCAGGCCGCGCGGCAGAACCTCTCGCTCAACGGTGTGGAGAAAATCTTTATGGACATGAAGGGCCTCAACCTCGGCCGCGGCGTCGCCGACCAAAGCGCGATGACCCTCAGCCAGTCGGTGATGCAGAACGGGCTGAACACCGAGCTCCTCAGCAGCGCCTCCAAGCTCTTCTCCGTGACCGGCGGACACATGCCGTCACAGGGGTCGAGCTACGAATCCGTTTTTGCGGGGAACGGGTTTAACCCCGACATGGCCATGGCCTCCCTCAGCGCGGGCAAGGGCACGCCCGGCGATAACGCCGCGCGCGTCTCGATCATGTCCTTCAAAAGCACCGCCGCCAGCGGCCTCCAGGGAATGCTCCCTACCGGCGGCGGGTTGCAGAGTTTTGTCCTGACCTTTTCCAAGGACCTCAGGATCGGCGACCACGGCCACCTCAACACCGAATTCTCCAAGTCCCTGGCCCCCGGGACCGGCGGTATACAAAGCGACTTCTTCAAGACCCTGGGCGTGGCCGTCGACTATAACAACGAGTTCCCGAAACTCGGCCTGTCGCATGACCTACGGCTATCGAGCGCCGCCGCGGATTACAGCAACCCCGGCAACGCCTACCTCTTCTCCGGCATGAAGGAGGCCGCCTCCAACATCCAACAGGTCCTCCTCCACCGCCAGATGACCATCACCCTCAGGAACGCCGTCACCGCCTTCAGCATGGGCGGCGACGACCGCTTTACCCAATACACCAACCTGCTGTCCGTCCGCTGGCGGCTGAAAAAAGGGAACTATGTCGCGCTGAAATTCCAGCCCAGCTGGTCGAGTCAGACCATCGACGGCATCAGGAGCCAGGCCGGCGCGATCACCCGCCTGTCCACCGACGTCAACTACAACGCCAAAATCGCCAAAGACGCCTACCAGTCGTTCACCAGCCTGGCCTACGTCCGCAACACCTTCCCCAGCGGCGGAACGACACTAGGCCTCAACCTGCTCAACACGACCCCACCGATCACCAGCTTCCAGCTGACCTCGCAACAGACCCTGCAAATACGCCAATCCCAGCTCTACTTCAACAATACCGCCGGCTACACCCCGCAACGAACCGCCTATGTCTACCTCAACTCCACCTGGAACACCGAAGCCGGCTACCGCTACCCCGTCAAGGGCAGCATCACCGCCGCCACCGGCCTCAACTACACCACCGTTACCGGCTGGTATACCCAGGCCGGCATCCGTCAAAGCCTCAGCGGCCGGATCAACAACCGGATGACCCTCAGCGGCAGCGTGGATGTAGGGAAGAACCTGAAGGTCGACGCGCCCTATCCCGTCCCCGGTTTCCGCGGCGACCTGCGCATGAGCTATCACTTCTAAAAAAGAAACCATGAAACAAGTCCTCATACTGATCCTCCTCACGCCGCTGATAGCCACCGCCCAGGTCCAACTCCAGTTCAACCCCGCCATCGACGGCCTGACCCTGGACCGCCTCGGCAACGTACGGATCGTCAGCAACCTCCCCGGCGTCGCCCAGGCACGTCTACAGATCACCATCACCGGCCAGACGGGCACGGTACTGAAGGTCTCTACCCCCGCCTTCGACCTCCACCCAGGGCCGAACATCCCGCCCGCCCAAACGCTCGGCAACGCGAGCTATGCGTTCGCCGGCAACGCCGGCGGCCAGCACTTAGCGCGCACGCACAAGCTCGACGACGGCGAATACGATTTCTGCTTCCAGCTCACGCTCACAGGTACCGCCAAGGGCGTCGAAGACTTTTACGAGCAATGCTTCCCCTACGCCGTCCACCAGAACACCCCGCTGGTCCTCGTCGACCCCTACGACCGCGAAAAGACGTGCAACCAACGACCCAACCTCCTCTGGCAACCCGGTCTTCCAGCCGATCCAACGATGACGTACACGGTTATACTGACGCCCGAGAAAAACCAAACCCCCGCCGAAGCCATCAACTTCAACCAGGCCCAGCTCTTCGTCACCGACGTCCCCACCAGCTCGCTCAACTACCCCGCCACCGCCCCGTCCCTGACCGTAGGCCAGACCTACGCCTGGCAGGTCTGGGGCGTAAAGGACGGCGTGATAGCCACCAAATCCGAGATATGGACCTTCACGGTCGACTGCTCCAGCGACACCGCCCAGACGAGCAAGGACAGCTACCGCGAGCTCACCGATAACCTCGACGCCGCCTCCTATATCGCCAGCGGCGCCATCCACTTCTCTTTCTACGATCCTTACGGTCCCTACAACATGACCTACAGCATCGTGGACCTCTCGAAGCAAAACAAACCCGTCAAGCACCTCCCCGAACTACGGTGCTCGACGGGCTACAACAAATACGACCTCGACCTGACCGGCATCGGGGGCTTTACCAGCGGCGACCAGTACCTGCTGCAGTTCAAGCCGATCGAAGGGAAAACGCTTTTACTCAGATTTATATACATGCAATGAAGAAAATACCCCTCCTGCTGCTGATCGCCGCCTGCAATACAAAACCGCAAGCCATCAAGACCATAACGAAGAACGGCGTGACCCTCCAGGTAAAAAAAGACGACAAAGCCGTAAAAGGCGGTTACGAAGCCTTCCTCATCCGCATCGACTATCCGAAGGGTATGGCGTTCACCAAAGCCCAAAGACTGGACATCGACAACGGGCTGCAGGAACAAATTGCCCTGATAAGCAGCAAAGACACCCTGACCGCGGTGTTCTTCCAACGAATTGCCAGCATAGCCGCCAACCGCGCCGAATATCTCGCGGCGTTCGACAAGCCCGGAACGAACACCGAAACACTCCAGATAACCGACAACCTCTTCGGCCTCGGCCGTCAACAATTAACGTGGTAAATCACTATAAAGATGGTATTGAACAAGCTTTTGCAGCATCGGAAGAAAGTGGCCCTGGGCGTGCTCCTGGCCATGACGGTGCAACTCGTCGCCCCGTTGAAGCTGAGGGCCCTGACCAGCGGCCCGGCCCAACCGGAACACAAGGGCTTTGAACCCGGCGGTATGTCCGACCTCGTGGACAGTTTCAGCGGGGACTTCAACTACAGTATCCCGATCATGGACGTGGGCGGGTACCCGCTGAACCTGAACTACCACTCCGGTTCCGGCCCCGACGACGAGGCCAGCTGGGTCGGCTTTGGCTGGAGCCTCACCCCGGGTTCGATGAACCGCGAGCTCCGGGGGTTGCCCGATGACTTCAACGGCGCGGACAAAGTGATAAAGACGGAGCACCTCAAGGACCATATCACCGAAGGCCTCACCGCCAAGGTCAGCGCCAAGGTGGCTGGCGTACCGGTAGGGAATTTCTCGCTGTCGGCAGGCGTCGAGTTCGATAACTATCGCGGCATTGGCACCCGCCTGGGCGCCAACGCCGGCCTGTCGATCGGGGACCTGAATTCCTCCGAGGAGAACGAGAACAACCAGGATGACGACGACACCCTGCCCAGCGGCAACGGCCTGTCGGGAGGCGTTTCGCTCGGCCTGTCGACCAGTTCCATGGACGGCGCTTCCGCCGACCTGGACTTCAATATCCTGAAGAAGAACCAGGACATGAACGAGTCCAACGAGTCCATCGCCATCGGGTTCCCGTACAGCTCCCGCTCAGGTTTACAAGGTATGACCCTGCGGGACTCTTATGATCCGGGCAAAGTGGCCACGGGCGGCCTCCCGTCCGCCATGCACCTCAGCTCGCCGGAGATCGGCGGGTCGTCCTTCATCTCTTTTGTCGCGCCCACGTACACACCGACCATCGAAGTACCCACTACCACCGACTCCTACACCCTGAACCTCGACGCCGGAGGCGAGGTCAGCTTTGGCTACATCGGCGGCGGGATATCGGGATACTATTCCAACCAGCATATCGCCGGCGGAGACCAGACTCAGACCATGCCCGCTTACGGGTACATGTACCTGGAAAAGGGCAAAAGCAACCCCGGCGCCCTGATGGACTTCAACCGCGAAAAGGACATCCCCTACAGCAGCGAAGTGCTCTATCTCCCGGTCCCCGTCCCCACCAACGACCTGTTTTTTGCGTCCGGCGAAGGCGCCAGCGGTCAATATACGATCGCCCGCGGAGAGCCCGGCGTCCTGTTCGACCGGCATACCGGGACCTCGGGGAATGACTTTAGCCTGGGCGTACAGGCGGGGTTCGGCGACTATTTCAGCCTGGGCGGCGACTTCTATTACCAGAATGCCAGCAACCAAAGCCAGAAGTGGACACAACAGAACCGGTTCCTCCCGGTGGGGGACTATTCGACGCAGCCCACCGTAAACACGACGCAGGAGCACGCCTACTTCAAGCGCATGGGCGAGCCCGTCGTCACCGACGAAGCCTATGCCCACTCCTTCCAGCGCGACACCGCCGTCCGCGTCGTCCTGACGGGATCCGGCGCGACCGTCACCGCCACCAACCAGCTGTCCAACGAATATACCGCCACCGCCCTGACCCAGCCGCTGGGCCGGACCGCCCGCGAACAACGCATCAAACCGGTCTCCTACCTCACCGCCAGCGAGGCGGCGCTGGGCGGCCTCGACAAGACGATCAACAGCTACCCCGCCGGACAGTTGTGCGAACCCGGCTGTTCCGGCTGCGCCATCCAAAACATCCCCAGGGTAGGGGGCTACCGCCAGGGCCATCACCTATCGCAGATCACCACCACGGGGGCCAACGGGGAGCGGATGGTATATGGATTACCGGTATACAATACCTACACCGAAGAGACCAGCTTCAACGTATCCCCCAACAGCAACCAATGGGCGGAAGGCGTCATCAATTACAACCCCGCCAGCGACGCCACTCCCGCCAATACCCAGGGCACCAGCGGCTATTTCTCCAAACAGGTGACACCCGCCTACGCCACCAGCTTCCTCCTGACCGCGGTCCTCTCCGCGGACTACCAGGATCTGACAGGCGACGGCGTAACCGACGACGACAAAGGCAGCGCCTACAAGTTCAACTATACCCTGGAAAACGGCCTCTATAACTGGCGCACCCCGGTGGACCAAAATATGGCCTCCTACAATATCGGGATGCTCAACGACCCCCGCGACGACAAGGGGAGCTATACCTTTGGCCAGAAGGAGCTGTGGTATCTACACTCCATCGAGTCCAAGACGCTCGTCGCGCTCTTCATCACCGAAAACCGCCAGGACGGCTTTGGCGTCAATGACGCCACCGGCGGCGTCAACACCGGCGTCCCCCTGCAACGCCTCAAGGAGGTCCGCCTGTATTCCAAGGCGGACATCCAGGCGCACAACGGCGATTACACGCAG
This sequence comes from Dinghuibacter sp., assembly GCF_035492835.1. Classification (NCBI taxonomy): domain Bacteria; kingdom Pseudomonadati; phylum Bacteroidota; class Chitinophagia; order Chitinophagales; family Chitinophagaceae; genus Dinghuibacter; species Dinghuibacter sp. The sequence continues at coordinate 13,934 of NZ_DATJIY010000076.1, read as the reverse complement.
GCCACGCCCATACGCGTCGCCCACTTCGTATACAGTTACTCCCTCATGCCGGGCATCCCCAACTCCCTCAACGCCAGTACCGGCAAGCTCACGCTCAAACAGGTCTATTTCACCTTCGGCAACGGCCAGAAAGGCCAGCTGAATCCGTATACCTTTACCTATTACAGCGAGAACCAGCCTCTGGCTTATCACCACCAGATGTACGACCGGTGGGGCAACTACAAGGACCCGGCGGACAACCCCGCGGGGATGAATAACGCCGAGTACCCGTTCACGTTACAGGATACCGTGGAGACGAGCGACTTCGTGTCCCGCTGGCAGCTCCAGACCGTGACCACCCCTTCCGGGGGCTCGCTTACCGTACACTACGAATCCGACGACTACGCTTACGTACAGGATCAGCGGGCGTCGCAGATGTGCCCTGTAACGGGCGTAAACAATGCCAACGTCGCAAACGGGCTGACCACCGCCAACAGCATCCTCGTCACCCTTCCGCAACCGGTAAGCTCACAGCAAGACCTGATGTTCCGGTATTTCCAGAACATGACCTACCTCTTCTTCAAGGTATACATGGACCTGGACGGCCAGGGGCACAGCGAATTCGTGCCCGGCTACGCAAAGATACAGTCGGTGCAGCTCGTCAACAGCACCACCGCCAGCATACAGCTGGCGCCCGACAACATATCCGGCGTCGGTAACGTCAACCCGGTCACCAGCACGGGCTGGCAGTTTATCCGATCCAATCTGCCCCAGTACGCTTATCCCGGGTACAGCAACATCGGGCAGCCGGGCAGCGACTTCTCCAAGGCCATCAAATCCCTGGCAACCGCCCTGGGTAACCTGTCGGAGCTGCTCCCCAACAGTTTTCCCAAAAAAGCAAAGCGCAACCACTATTCCGACAAGATCGACCTGACCCGTTCCTTTGTCCGTCTTTGCTCACCCGGTTTCCGGAAGCTAGGCGGGGGCGCCCGCGTAAGCCGTCTCGACATCAGCGACCAGTGGGCCGGGATGAGCGGGACGGCCGACGCGAAGACCGGTACCTATAGCGAAGTGTTCAACTATACCACCCAAAGCCAGGACGAGAATGGGAACAGCATCACCATCTCCAGCGGCGTCGCCTCCTACGAACCGTTGATCGGCGGTGAAGAAAACCCCTTCCACCAACCCATTTTTTACCGGCAGAACGTCCTCCTCCAGCTGGACAACTACTACTACGTCGAACAGCCCTATTGCGAGTCGTTCTACCCGGCCCCGCTCGTCGGCTACAGCCGCGTCACCGAAAGCATGGTGGGCACCGGGGACGCGGCCAGCACCACCGGCTGCACCGTGGACGAGTTCTATACCGCCAAGGACTACCCGACACAGGTCAGCGCGCTGCCGATGCAAAAGATATACGGCCGGAATTCCGCGGTCATCCGCCTGCTCTTTGGCAAGGTGGAACACAGCGTCGGGTTGTCGCAGGGCTATTCCGTCGTCAACAACGACATGCACGGCAAACCCAAGGCGAACTCGACGTACAACCAGAGCGGGGCGCTGATCGAGGAGAACCGCTATTATTATCGCACCCTCAACCAGGCTTCCGAGGCCCGGCAGCTGGACAACCACGTACCGCTGGCGGAGCCCGACGGCTCTATCCGCCAGGGCACCGTCGGGCAAGACATCCAGGTGTTCACCGACATGCGTGAAGATATTTCCAACAACGAGGGAAGCAGCGTCCGCGTCAGCGGCGGCCTCGCCGGTTTGTTGTGGTTTCCCTGCCCCTTCTTTTTCCCGGGACCGGGGTCCAATTACGACCACCGCACCTATCACAGCGCCTGTACCATCAAGGTCGTCAGCGATTTCGCGATCCCCGACAGGGTCGTCAGGACCATCAACGGTTCCACCATCACCACCCAGACCCTGCTCTGGGACGCGGGGTCGGGGGATGTCGTCCTGTCGCAAACCCAGAACGAGTTCGACGACCCGGTATACAACCTCCACCTGCCGGCCTATTGGATGTACGACCGGATGGGCGCCGCCTGCCGGAACGACGGGGCCTATTTGTCCGGTATCCAAACGGACGCCACCGGTCGTATCACCAACGGCGGGTTCGCGGGTCTCCTGGTACCGGGCGACGAGTGCCTGGACCTGCTGGGCGGTAACGACTACTGGGTGACCAACTCGGACGGCAACCTCCGGCTCGTCAACCGCGACGGCAGCCCCTTTGCCGGCAGCGTCGCCAGCGCGAAAATCATACGGTCCGGGCGCCGGAACATCCTGGGGTCGGAGGCCGCCAGTTTTTCCACCCTCCACAACCCGATCGTGGGTAACCGCCTCGACTGCTCCTACGTCACTAAGATCCTGACGTCGGAGGCCCTTGAATACAACGAAGCCTGGAACCAACCAGAGGCCTACTACTGCCGTTATATACCCCCCGCGGGCTTTCAACTTTCCCCCGACAGCACCTATTTCTACCAGGACGTCGCGGGTTTGTTCCCCGACGACCCCGGCGACTGTGAAACCGCCTGCGCGGGCGACGAGAACCCCCAATACGGCGTCAACGGCCTGTCGATCTACCTGCCCGGATACGATACCCTTGGGAACGGCACCCTGTATGTTTCCAACTATACCGGCAACAGCTATTGGAACGGTGTGAGCTGCTCGGGTGGGGGAGGGGGCGAGGCCTTCGCCCTCAAAAAAGCGGCGTCGTCGATCCAACCCCTGGCGACCGCGCCAGCCACGTGCAACATGCTGCCCTCGGCCAGGCTGGACACCGACTGCGGTCCGCTGAACACGCTCGGTATCTGGACGTGCAAAGGCTACGGCCTGATACGCCCGAACGAGGACGGTCGCTTGCCGGCTACCCAATGGATCGGCTTTTCCCGGATGTTCAAGGCGCCCGCTACCCAAACATATTACCTCGCCGTCGGCGCCGACGATTTTTATAAAGTAAAGATCGACGGCCAGACGGTGATCAACCGCTTCAACGCCACCGGCGATTTCCAGGCCTGGTACGCGTATCCCATACAGCTGACCAAGGGCTGGCACATCATCGAGATGCAGGCCTGGAACCAGTTGGCGGGCGCCAGCATGGCCGCGGAGATATATGGCGCAACCCCGTCGCAGATTATCGGGGCGCAGGGCTACGCCAACCTAGACACGATATTCAGCACCCTCAACATGATCGGCGCCGGTATGTGGGGCGTCGCCACCGCCTGTCCCGCCGGCTATGCCTTCGACCTGGCCGATTCCAACGCGGCCACGCCCTGCCGGAAAAAGCTTCCCATCAACGGCTACGTGAACCCCTACGTCAACAACCTGCTGGGTGATTGGAAAGAACAACGCGTGCGCATCTTCCGGGTGGACCGCGAGCAACCCACCGTCCACGCCGAGGCCGGGCTGGCCCAGGCCACCAACATCCGGCAGGCCGGCGCCTATGCTGATTTTTCGCCCTTCTGGCAGTACAATACCAGCAGCGCCTCCTGGACCGCCAACGCCGCCGGGGACGCACGTTGGATAGCCGCGTTTGAAAACACCGGCGTCTCCCCGAACGGCGAAAGCATCGAGAAAAAGGACGCGCTGAACCTCTATGGCGCCGTCCTCTTTGGCTATAACCAGTCTGTGCCCGTGGCGGTCGCTTCCCCGGCGGAATACCGGGATATCGCCTTCGACGGCTTCGAAGACTACCTCTTCAATCTCCAGTGCGCGCCGGCCGGCTGTATACAACACCACTTCGACTTCAGCCAGCTGGTCAACGGGAGCACCGTCCAGCTGAGCAGCCAACAGGCGCACACCGGCCGGTATTCGCTCCAGCTTACGGGGAACGTCACCCTCACCCGGCAGATCTATGGAGACAACCCGGTGTCTTCCTTTTCGGTGGACGCGACGGGTAATTACAAACCGGCGATCAACCAATGGACCGAAGGCTTTTCCCCGGTGCCGGGCAGGGAATACCTGCTGAGCTGCTGGATCAGGGATGGCCAGCCCCGCCAGGCGACCACGCCGGCGATGTTCCTGGTCAACGGCGCGCAGCTCATCAACAGCTCCATGACATTCCCGATCGTGGAAGGGTGGAAGCGGATCGAGGTGCCCTTTGTCGTACCACAGGGAGCCACCACCTTCAACCTGACCATACAGCCCGGGGGTACGCTATACCTTGACGACATCCGCATTTGCCCCTACAACGCCATCATGACCTCGACCGTTTTCGACCCGTTCAGCATGCGCGTCATGGCTACCCTCGACGCGAACGACATGGCCACCTTCTTCGAGTATGACGATGAAGGCACGCGGATACGGACGAAGAAAGAAACCGAACGCGGCATCGTCACCGTGACCGAGACCACCGAATCCCTTTTGTACCCCACCAATACCCAGCACTGACCATGACCTTCGCACGCCTCTTACAAACCTTGCTGCTGGCGGTCGCGTCGACCGCCGGCCGGCCCGCGGCCGATACCGGGTGGAAGCCATCCGGTGACAACCCCTGGCAGGAGCTGGACAGGCTCTCCGCCGCCGTCCTGGACCGCCTGCCGTTGCGCATGAGCGGCACGATCCGGCTGGTCGACGACAAGAACGGCCGTGTGATCGAGCAGCAACCCTTTTCCGTCGACTGGATCGACACCCTCGACAGCCGCTACCGCATCGGCGACATGGAAGTCCAGCGTACCGCACGTCTCCAGGTAACGGTCGACCACCAGGGCCGCACGGTGCAGGTCGACAAAGCGGCAAAGGCTTTTCCGGGTATGAACGCGGGGTTATGGCGCTGGCGGGTGTGGATGCAGACCCATAAGGTCCAGCTCCAGGTGCTCACCGACGGCCACGGCCGCTACCAGTTGCTCGCACCCGGGGGCGCCGCCGGACAGGTATCCGACATCCGGCTGTACTACGACCACGACACCTGGCAGGTAAGCAAGGCGGTGTGGTATGACCTCCAGCTGGGAAAAGCGCCGGGCGACTACACTGTCAACCGTGTCGAATTCTGTTACGACAGCCTCAGCCGAATCCCATCCCCCGGCATACTGCCCGACTACCAGCGCTACCTGGAACAGGGCTATCACCTCCGTTAACCACTTCGACTATGTCCATCATCCATCATATCGGTAAGACCGCGATAACGACACTCCTCCTGTTGCTCTCCGGCTCCAGGTGCCTGGCCTCCCAGGAGCCCTACTTCAACGAGCTGCGGGGCGCGCAGGTGGCCCAGGGACAGACGCTGACCGTCACCGACGACAAGTTCCGTTCGATGACGCCCGGCCAATGGAGCGCCTTGCAGAACATATCCGTGCGGAACGTGGTGACCTTCGAGCTGAATTTCGACACCTCCGTTTTCTTTTACGCCAGGCCCTTCACCTGCACGCTCAACGCGACGATCCATTTCTACGCCGACCAGGGCGATACCAGCGAAGAGACAGCGTCGCCCCAGACCGTCAACCTGACGATCAGGTACGACACCGCCAAGGGAAAGGCCTATACCGCGGTGGCCCTTTACCGGTTCAGCGGGGCGTATAAATTCTCGGTCGTCATCAACAGCATCAATAGTCCTGAACTGGGCAGCCAGCTACCCTCCATATTCCGGCTCACCGGGCGGACCGTCATAGACCGGAAATACCCTTTTACCGACAACAGCACCGACGTCACCGCGTTCCAGCAGCCCAACCCCTCCCAGCTCCAGCTCGGTTGGACACCCGCCAACTACCCCGGCGCGGAAACCTTCGACCTGGAGTGGACGTTCATCGACAGCGCCAGCCAGCGCGGTTACTCCATCCTCAACAATTTCGGCAACGGCGCGACCATCCCGCAGGACACCCTGGCCTATTGGTTTACCAACAACGCCACGCGCATCAATACGTCCGCCAGCGGGTACACCATCAACCTCCATTACAACGCCGGCTGGGTCCTGTTCCGCGTCCGCGGCGTCCAGATACACTATCCCGACAACATCCGCTACGAAGGCGCGTGGAACTACCAGGCGTCCCCCGCCGCCGGGGGCGGTGTCCAGAGCGCCGCCGTGCCCGTACAGTGGCACGAACGCTGGCTGAACTGGAGCTACACCGGGATGTTCACGGAAGACGGCAAGAGCAAGGAGCTGGTCAACTACCAGGACGCGATGTCCCGGACCCGTCAGTCCGTGACCCTGAACAACAGCGACCGCGTCGCGTCCGTCGCCGAGGCCATCATGGACGACATGGGCCGGACCGCACTGGCGGTCATGCCCGGTATCGCACCCGACACTACGATCCATTATTTCCGGGACTTCAACCGGAACGCCGCCGGGCAGGCATATTCCTACGCCGACTTCCGGCAGGGCGCCGGCTGCCAGGTCATTCCGTCTCCCATGTCGACCGCTTCGGGGGCGTCCGCGTACTATTCGAAGACCACGCCTTTTCCCCAGGCCTTCCACGCAGCCTACGTACCTAACGCCCACGGCTATCCCTTTGCCGTCATCCAATACACGCCCGACAACACCGGCCGGCTGGAGCAGACCGGGGATGTCGACACCGCTTTCCAACCGGGTGGCGCCCACACGACCCGTTATTTCTACGGCAAACCGCAACAGGTCGAACTGGACCGCCTGTTTGGCTCCGAAGCGGGGCTGGCCAGTCACTTCGTGAAAAACATGATCGCCGACCCCAACGGTCTCGTGACCGTGACGTATGGCGACGCCAACGGACGCGTCGTGGCGACCGCCGTCGCGGGACGCTCCCCGTCCAACCTCGACTCCCTTTCGACGTCTGTCGGCGCCGTCACACCGGTCTCCGAAACCCTGCTCCGCCCGGAAGACTTCACCCAGGACGTATCCAGCTATAGCCTTTCGGCGACGACGACGCTGCTGGCGGCCATGACCGGCAACTACCATTTCTCCTATGAAGTCGACCCGCTGGCGCTCGTCCAGCGGTATGGCCTTCACAACCAAAACCAGCTTTGCAGCGCCTGCTACTACGACCTCGTGATCCACGTCAAGGATAATTGCAGCAACATCCTCTACCAGGTGGACAAACCCGCCGGCCAGGTCTTCGACACCACGTGCGGCGCCCAGGCCGCGCTCATCGACAGCTTTGCCGTGGCGCTCCCCGCCATCGGGGAATACTACCTGGACTATTCGCTCGTCATCAGCCGAAACGCCCTGAACTATTTCGACAGCGTCAACCTGGCCAAGAACACCAACATCCTGAAGTTCGACGCCTTCCTTACCCAGGAGCTCCAAAAGGAGGACTTCACCCCCTGTTTCGCCGACTGCTCCACCTGTATGGCCAAACTGGGCACCGCCGACGGCTTCCTCAACCGCTTCCGCGGACTCTACAAACAGGATTCCATACCGTTCGCGGCGACGGATTCGGCCTATCTCCTGACCGTATACACCAACCTCCTCCAGCAGTGCCAGGCCAACATCACCTCAGGCGCCTGCGGCGAGAGCGCCTGCCAGCAGAAACTGGACGTGATCGAACAGGACGTGACCCCCGGCGGCCAGTACGCGCTCTATGACGGCGCGTATAACCTCGTCCAGCCCAGCATCAACGTATTGCAATACTACGCATCGGTCTCCGGTTACGTCGACGCTAACGGGAACCCCGCCACCGTTACCCTGCAGAATATCGACGGCCAGGATTCCATCACCGTGGCGCCCCAACAGCTCAGCCTGGCGCAGTTCATCCAGTATTTCCAGCCCTCCTGGGCCGCCGCGCTCGCGCCTTACCACCCCGAATACTGTCTGTACCTCTGGTGCACCCAGAACAGCGGGAGCTATACCTTCGACGACATGCTCCAGCAACTGCCCGACGGCAATACCGCGGTCACGCTGGGCTACTATAGCCTGACCGACTTCGCCGCGTTGCTCGAAAAAGACCCCTTCTTCGCGGCCAATCCATCTTACTACCAACCGATGTACGACAGCCTCCGGTTGTTTTCCCGCAGCCTGCTCGGGACGTCCCAGCCTGACCGGGACATCAGCGGAATGATCCAATCCGTACTTTATTGTACCAACCAGACCAATGGCTTTACCGCCTGTTCCGTCAGCCCGTCCTGCCGTTCCGCCGACATGGAGTGGACCCTGTACCTGCCGTGGTACCTCAACCTCAAACAGGAATTCTACGCCCAGGCCAGGGCGGCCAATCCCCAGTTCGCCAATTGTCCCAACTGCCACATCGGCCAGGACCCGTCCGGATTGTTGACGATGCCCTACAACCCCGTCAACTACAGCCCCACGCCAGGGCCGACGTGTAACACCTGTTCGGCCGGCGTCTACCGCCAAACCGGCCGGCCAGGCGTTTCCTACTACATCGAATACGGTACGCCCGCCAGCCCGCCCACCGACCTCCCGTCCGGTTACGGCAACGCGGCCTTCTACGCGACCTTCAACACCCCTGGCGGCAACCCCGCCAACGCCGCCATGGGCTGCAACTTCGCCAACGTATGGGTAGCGGAATACGACTCCGCGTGTTGCGGCCAGCCCGGAGGCCTCTGCCTGTGCTCCGCGGGTGGACGGCCCTCCAGCTATTGCGCGCCCGCCACGCCCACCGATTCGCTTTACGCCACCAAACGCCGGGTGTTTGCGACCTATGTCAACCCGACCAGCGTACTGGGTGGGATACAGGGGTCGAACCCGCAGCAGGGCAGCGACAGCACCCGGGCCCAGGTCGCCGCACAGGGCGCGTCCTTGTGCGACGCCGAGGCCGACAACTGGATGTCCCTCCTGACGCGCTGCACCGCCGATCCCAACCTCATCGCCCAGTTGCGCGCCGCGCTGGTCTCGATCTGCTCCGCGGGATACGACGCCAAACACCCCTACGGTTCCTCCTCGCTGCCCCCCGGCGCTACCGGCCCATACAGCACCTTCGAACAGGCCATAACCGGCATAATCGGATCGGGCGCCATCAACGCCGGCTGTACCTCCGAGCTGTTGTCCATGCCCTACCCGTACGGACTACAGCCCGTCGGAGCAGACCCCGTGATTCAGCAAAGCACCGCTTCAACATGCGCCCAGGTCGCCGCCATGCAGTCCGCGTACGCGGCCTCCGGTTTTACCGGCACCTTTAGCCAGTACCTCCAGTCGATCCTCGGCGCCGACGACCAGATGAGCGACGCGAACGTAGCCGACCTGCTCAACAGCTGCTCCAACTGTAACGGCGTCCTCCAGTCGCCGGTGACCCTCCCCGCCGCCCTGGTCCCGGGAAGCACGGCCGCCGTTCCCTGTTCCACGCTCCAGGGCCTCGTATCGTCCTTCCAAAGCTATTTCCCGGGACTGACCACCGACAACCCGGACTATGAAAACCTTTTCACGAATTACCTCAACCACCGGACGGGTTTCGCACTGGGTTTCGACGACTACCAGGACTTCCTGGGGACTTGTAGCGGCAACGCCCTGCTCTACAACAAACCCCTGACCACCGCTGTCCAGCCCAACGACAACGCCTGCGTACAGGACCTCTTCGCGGACGCCGAGACCAACGCCCAGACGCGCTTCGTCGCCTATATCGATTCGGTCCGCGCCGCCTTCCGGCAGGCCTACCTTACGCGGTGCATGGGATTGCAACCCACCTTGGGTATGAACGCCAACCTGGACGAGTACCATTATACCCTGTATTATTACGACCAGGCCGGCAACCTCATCAAGACCGTGCCGCCCGCCGGTGTCGCCCTCCTCAACGGCGCCCAGACCGATAGCGTCGCACAGGACCGCCTCTATAACCGCACCGGTTGTTACGAATACGCCGACGAGCTCCAGTTCACCGGCGCCGGCGCCATGTCCTTTACCAACCAGCCCTTCTATTCCAGCGGCGCCGCGCCGTTCACGCTGGAGGCCTATATGTATTTCCCATCGGCCGGCAGCCAGGGCATCCTGTCGCACTATCATCCCACCACGGGCTTTGGCGGCCAGGGTTATTCACTCTTCCTGCGCAACGACAGCCTGGTCTTCCACATGGCTTTCGACGATACGAGCTACCTCGAGGCGGAAGCGCCGCCCATCGAACAGCTCACGCCGCTGGGCCAGTGGGCACACGTCGTCGTGGAACGCATACCCACGGGCGACTCCGCGCTGATCCCCGTTATCTATGTGAACGGCATACCCGCGCCCCTGGCCGTGCAAAGCCACCACTTCGACCTGACCAGTAACATCAGCGCCTCCGCGCCGCTATTGATCGGCGCTAACGGTTCCAGCTTCTTCGGCGGCCGAATCAAACAGGTCCGGATATACCAGCGTGACCTGCCCGCTGCCGAGGTTCTGCAGAACTATTTCAGCGCCTGCCTGCTGCCCGCCAGCCAAACCGCCATGGTATGCTGGATGCCCATGGCCGAGGGCAGCGGAGACATCAGCGACATACTCAACAGGGATACCGCGGCCTGGACCCAGACTGGCGTCGATCCCGACTGGATCAACCGCAGCCTCGCCGTCTACCCCGCCCACCGGATGGCGACGACCTATCATTATAACAGCCTCGACGAATCGACCCTCGAGCAGCGCCCCGACCAGGACAGCGTGCGCCTTTTCTACGACCTTGTCGGCCGGATGTTCGCCACCCAGCACACCGAACAGGTCCAACCCGTCAACGGCGGCGCCGCCGGCCGCTACGCATATGTCGTCCGCGACGGCATCGGCCGTGTCGTCGAAGCCGGCGAAACCAGCGGTACCACCGACCTCCGGACCGTCAATACCCTCGATACGAATGCCGTGAAAGCCTGGCTCACGTCGGGATCGCACACCCAGGTCACCCACACCTACTACGACGCCCCTGCGCAGACGCTCGTGTTCCACCCGTCTATCACCGCCGTCCAGGACAACCTGCGCGACCGGATCGCCTCCGTTGTCTATTGGTCCGCGACGGGTAACTCCACCTATGACCAGGCGACCCACTATAGCTACGACCTCGAAGGGAACCTCCAGACGATGTGGCAGGAAGTGGCCGCGCTCCGTCCCTACAGTGACAGCGGCATCAAGCGTATCGATTATGACTATGACCTCGTCAGCGGCAAGATCAACCAGGAAACCTACCAGGCGGGCAAGGGGGACCAGTTCGTCTATAAGTACGACTACGACGCCGACAACCGGCTGGTGCGCGCCCGCACCAGCCGCGACAGTATCCTCTGGACAAACGACGCGGACTATTATTATTATCTCCACGGCCTCCTGGGCCGCGTGGAATACGGACAATACAAGGTGCAGGGCCTTGACTTCGCCTATACCCTCCAGGGCTGGCCAAAGGCCCTCAACGGCATGCACCTTTCCTCCACCGCCGACTCCCTGGCCGACATCGGCGGCGACGGGCGCGGCGCCCTATCCACCGTGGCCCGCGACGTCGTGGCGACCGGCATGGGGTATTTCCCCGGGGACTATGACCCCAGGGGCGGCGACACCGCCACCGCCATGGCCGTGACTTACCAGGCCGCCACCCCCGCCTACGGCGTCACCGGGAACGGCGTTTACACCGGCAACCCCACCTATATGACGGTCGCGCTCTCGCAGGTAGACAGCAGCACCATGGCCGGTTATTCCTACCGCTACGACCAGCTCGGCCGTCTCGTCCAGATGCGCAAGCACGGCAACATACCCGGCTCGGCCCGTACCTGGGACAACACCTCCGCCGTGTCCGATTACCAGGAGTCCGTCGCTTACGATCCCAACGGCAACATCCAATCGTACTTCCGCAACGGCACGTCCGCCGCCGGGCACACCCTGGCCATGGACCAGCTGTCCTATCGCTACCAACCCGGGACCAACCGTCTCGACCACATCCAGGACAACGTCCCGGGCACCAACTATAACGGCGCGGATATCACTACCCAGGATACCCTCAATTATAGCTATGACGGTGACGGCCGGATCATCCGCGACGCCCAGGCCGGTCTCACCAACCTCCAATGGAACGTGGGCGGCAAGGTGGCCCAGGTCAGCCAGTCGCACCTCAACGCCACCATCACCTACGCCTACGACGCCATGGGCCGGCGCGTGTACGAGCACCGCCAGAGCGACTCCTGTAACACGGAAGACATGTACATCCGCGACGCCCAGGGCCGCACCCTGGCTATTTATGGACATGACGTACGAAGCGGCCAATTCACCTGGAAAGAACAGGACCTCATCGCCGCCGGCCGTATGGGCACCTGGTCGCCCAACCAGCCGCCGCCGCAACCCGTTTCCTGGTCAAACGCCCCCGACAGCATGCAGCTTGGTTACCGGATGTACGAGCTGTCCAACCACATGGGCAGCATCCTGGCGACCGTCAGCGACAAAAAGACGGGCGTCGCCTTCCAGGACACCCTCGTCGGTTACTACGTGGCCGACGTGCTGTCCCAGCAGGACTACTATCCCTTCGGCATGGCCATGCCCCTGCGCGGCTATGCCTCCCCCGCGTACTACCGGTACGCCTTCCAGGGTATGGAGAAGGACGACGCCTGGCAGGGCGCCGGGAACACCTACACCGCCGAGTACTGGGCCTACGACCCCAGGGTCGGCCGGCGTTTCGACCCGGACCCCTTCACGCTGGCCCCTTACAGCAGCTATATGACCCTTGGCGACGCCCCCACCATGTACTCCGACCCATCCGGCCTCGACTGGTACGAGAACAAAAAGACCCACGAGCTCCGCTGGTTCAACGGCCACAAACAGCGTAAAGGCTGGACCTACAAGGGTAAGGACGTCACCGTCACCACCAGGACGACCGACCTCCAGCCCGTGGTCGTCACCCCCAAAAAGCCTTACGACAAGACGCCCAAGCCCGTCGGCGTCGACCTTGACGGCCTGATCAAGGACGAAGCGGACTACGTCAAGGACGCCTTTGACAAATTGCGCAAGGAATACCTCTCCGATGAAGACAACGGGAAGATCGATAAGATCGAGGACGAAATCAAAGCCGGGACCAAACCCGAGGAATACCTCGAGGAGGAATTGATGAAGCGGTTGACCCCAAAAGTGATCGCGGAAGCGAACAAAAAAGCCAAGGATATCATCGAGTACCTGAAACCGCTCGCCGAGCTTGTGAGCAAGGGCGGTGACAATAAGTACAACCCGGCCGTTTACGCCCTTTGGGGTGTGGTGATCGCCGAGTACGGGCTCAATTTAGAAGCCGTCGCACCCGGTCTGGCCGTAGAGGGCGTGAAAAAAGTCATCGACGAGCAAAATGAACAGCAGCGCGCAAACGACGACGAATTCGGCATACCCATAGGTCAGTCCCACGGCTATGAGGCCCTGGGCAGGGCGATGGAGTCCTATGCACGGATCTGCAAATTGTTGGGCAAACCCGGGCTGACGTATGTCGGTTTCTTTATGAAGGAAGCCGACCTCGAAAAGGTGATAAACGCCGGCTACCTCGACCTGGAGCTCGTCAAAAATAACATCTCCCTCACCCGCCACGAAGGCGACGAAAAGGACTACTTCGTCTACTTCCGCGCCAACCTCATCACCAACAAAGTCATAAGTACCGACGACATAGGCTATATCCGCCTCGACAAGAAGTAATTTCCCGTCGCCGGACCGCCCATTTCCCGCGCCCGCCCCGCACCTTTGGCTCGGTTTTTGCTTAACTAATTGAGGCCGTAGAGCTTACGAGTAAGAAATTTACTGCGTAGTTCTACGGCCTCCTTCTTCGCACTTCCCCCACCTCCGGCGTAAAATTGTTGCTTCGAATATCGGGCAGTTATGCTATTCTTTCGATTTAGCGGACATCGTATGTTTGTATTGTTGATGACAGTCAACCGTACCTTAGAAACCGAAAACAACACAAGCAATCCAAGTATCCTTTTTGAAACCGTACCGTATCCAAGTATCCTAAGAAACCCGTATCCAAGTATCCAGTATCCGAGAAACCAAGGTCTTTTATCCAATGCCCGTTTGAAATCCGATTCCAACCCTCTGAAAACCGCAAGGACTGTAGCTGTCACATCGAGTTTATCCGTATCCGTGAACTAACCATTTTAAACCAAAGACGTTCGTAGTTAAGCCCAAAAGATTTTTACCCCAG
>NZ_DATJIY010000075.1:0-15593 GCF_035492835.1 Dinghuibacter sp. | reverse complement strand
GGTATTTTTTTCAGTGTTTTGTCCTTACTCTGCTAAACCTTGTCCAGTGAGCGGCCCGAAATGGCCGCTCTAATTCCATTTCTCGCCCAGGACAAAGGAAACCATATAATACACTTCATCCGGAGAGACCGGTTTGCTCATGAAATGGGCCGCCCCCAATGCCTTCAGCGTGACCGATTCCCGTTCATCCCTTGAGGTCGTGTACACTATGACCGGGACCTCGGCCAATCGGGCGTCTTTCTTTATTTCCTCCAGGCATTGACGCCCGCTGAGCCCGGGCATCCTCAGGTCCAGGAAAATGAAGTCCGGTATGACGTTATCGCTGTTACCCAGGTAACGCAGCGCCTCCGTGCCATCTGCCGCGGCTACACAAGAAATCGTGTCATCAAAGTCCCTGACCGCCTCGAAAAAAAGTTGCCTGTCGTCCGCGTCGTCGTCCACCAGTAAAATATTCATATTGCGTTTTTTTGTCCCCTGTGACTTGTTATGACTCCAGGGGAAGGATAACGTGAAACTCCGAGCCCGATCCTTCCTTTGACACCACAAAGATTTCACCCTTGTGGCTTAAGACGATCTTTTTGCACAAAGCCAATCCAATACCGGTTCCTTCAAAATATTCCGGCCCATTCAGCCGCTGGAATACCTCGAAAATCTGCCCGAAAAACCGCTGGTCTATCCCAATTCCATTGTCCCGGAAAATGATTTCACAATACTGAAGCTTGCCGTCAAGGGCAGGAAAACGCTTTACCCCATCGGAAGACATTACCCCGTAAATTACCTCGATTACCGGGGCCACGTCCTTCCCGGAAAACTTAAGCGCGTTGCCCAACAAATTGTAAAAAAGCTGGTTCATCTGCAACGGTACCGCTCTTATAGCCGGAAGACGATCGTGGGTAACCGACGCCCCTTTCTGGTCGATCAGCACATCGAAATCGCCAATGACATCCCGCAGGATAACATCCAGGTCGACGCGTTCCCGCTCACCCGCATCCAGTATTTTTGAAAAATGAAGGACGTCCCGGATCAATGCGGACATCCGCCGGGCCGCCATGTCGATCTTCCTGATAAGGTCCCCGGCATCGCCTGCTATGGCTCCGCCATACCTCTGGTCGAGAAGAGCTGAAAATGTCTGGATCTTCCGCAAAGGTTCCTGGAGGTCATGGGAGGCGATCGTCGCGAATTGTTCCAGGTTTTCGTTCGATTGCTTCAGGGAACTATTGGCTTCCAACAACGAAGCTGTACGCTCGGCGACTTTCCTTTCCAACTCCTGCGAGAATAGCAGCAAATCCTCCTCCCGTTTCCTTGCTTCCGTTACGTCCTCGATGGCCAGTAAGATCAACAGCTCCTCGTTGTCGAGTCGGGCTACCTGGCAGGCGTTCAACAGCAGCGACCTTTCCCCGATATCCCTGAAGGCGAGCTTTACCTCAAAATCCGTGACCGTACTGGCCATCGTAGGGATTTTTTCAAGTAATAGCCTTAGTGAGGGGAGGTCCCATTGTCCGCCCGACAGGGTAAAAAAAGATTTACCTTCGGTGTCCTCTTCCGAAGTCATGAATTTCCTGTAGTAAGACGGGTTGGCCGTCTTCACCCTCATATTTCCATTGAGGATGATGAGCGGCTCGCGGATGGTCGCCACGATCGATTCCGCATATACGCGGGACATATTCAGTTGCTCATTCCGCTCCGTGAGCTCCTGGTTTAGCGTGGTCAATTCTTCGTTGCTGCTTTGAATCTCCTCTTTCGATGTCTCCAGCTCCTCGTTCAGGCTTTGTAGTTCTTCATTACCCGAAAGCAGCTCTTCATTTGCGCTTTGCAATTCCCGGTTGACCGATTCCTGGACTTCAGCGACAACCCTCATATCCTCGCGCAATTGGGCGAGCTCCTTTTCCAGCTGCTGGTTACGGTCATATTGCCCGTCGCCTTTGAGCGGGATCCGTGTACCCGGGTCAGCCGCCCGGGCGTCATCACGACCACCGGCACTCACCGCCGCCTCCCTGAAAAGAATCAAAAAATACGGCTCCGCCGTATTGGCAAGCGGAATCGCCTCTATGGTCACCCAACGCCGCTCCCCGTCGGCCAGGACCGGGATATTCTCTTTCACCGCGGGCGTATTGTCCTTTTTTGCCATCCTTATCGCATTCCGTAGCTCGAATGACAACTCCGTCCTGACCATCTTGAAGACATTCAAACTCGGCTTGCCGGGCAGGGGTTCCAACCAGATGCCCGTGGAGCCCCTGAATTGGACGATTTCCAACTGCTCATTTATGATGATCCCCGGGGGAGCGAACCTGGAAAGTATCAGCTCATCGGCACTTTTCTGGAAGTCATCCTTACCCGTGTCTTTTCCGGTCTCCGGCCCTCTATCCATCGCAATAGTGTCCTTTGGGCCCGGGTTGACGCGCAAGAGTCTCCCCGGCACGGCTTTCCGGACATATATCTTGTCGCTCTTGCTACTGACGGCGAACAAATCCGACGCCGGGGCAACCGTTTCGGACCTGCCCAGTAACAAATATCCGTCCTCCTTTAGCGCATAGTGGAACGTGGTCAGCGCCCGCTTCTGCAGGAAAGATTCCATATAGATCAGGACATTCCGGCAACTCACCAGGTCCATTTTAGCAAATGGCGGATCCTTTAGGAAATTATGGGAAGCGAATACACACATATCCCTTATCCCCTTATTTACCTGGAAAGCGCCGTTCATCTTCTTAAAATACCTGGCGACGTGGGCGGCCGTCAGACCCGACATATCCCTTTTTGCATATATACCGCTCCTTGCCGCGGTTATACATCTATCCGAGATATCGGTCGCGAAGATCTGGACTTTCTGCTCCGCCGACCTTTCACCCAGATACTCATTGAGGCAAATAGCTATCGAATATGCCTCTTCGCCGGTGGAGCATCCAGCGACCCATATCCGTATGGGATTCGAGTCTCCTTTGCCCTTCAGCAGGTTGGGAAAAACGGACGTGCGTAAGAGGTCAAATGTTCCCGGATCACGGAAAAAACCGGTTACAGGGATTAGAAGGTCCTGGTATAAAAGGTCCTGCTCCTGGACGTGCTCCTTTAGAAATTCAAGATAACCGGCTATATCATCGATCTTATTCAACCCCATCCTGCGGATAATCCGTCTGCGGATGGTCGTTTGCTTGTAATAGGTAAAATCCATGCCTGTCCGCACGCGCACGATCGAAAGCACTTCACCGAAAAGCCGGTCGCCTGCAAGACGTGTATCATCCGTCGCATCGCTCAGCCCTATCTTTAGCGTTCCAAACAACTTTATCAAGTGTGAGGGCATCTCTTCCGGTATCAGGACAAAATCAGCCATGCCGGCCTCGATCACGCTGTCCGGCATTCCACCAAAAACGGCCGACGCCGGGTCCTGGACAAAGGTAATCCCTCCGTGGTCCTTAATAGCCTTCAATCCCAGCGTTCCGTCCGTTCCCGTGCCCGACAAAACAACCCCGATTGCATGATCCAGGTACACTTCGGCCAGCGAGCTAAAAAAAACGTCTATCGCCATATTCCTTTCTCCCCTGGGCGGCCGGGGCGTTAGCTCCAGCCGCCCATCGTTGGCGGCCAAAAACCTGTTCGAGGGGATAACGTAGATATGATCCGGCTCGATGCGGACATTATCGACGATCTCTTCAACCGGCAGCACCGTGTCCTTTTGCAAGATGTCCACCAGCAAACTCTCATGATTTGGCTCCAGGTGTTGTACCAAAATATACGCGATACCAGATTTTCCGGGAATCGACCTCACCAGCCGTTTAAAGGCATCCAACCCTCCCGCCGACGCGCCTATCCCAACCACGGGGAACAAGTTGGAGGAACGCTCCCTATCTTTATCTTTTAAAACGGTCATTTCATGACTAAGGTACAAATATCGGCCCGTCGCCACCGTTAAAATGGAAGGATAATTGATATGGATTCAAGTAACCGATGAAGCTCTATATTAAAAATATGATCAGCGCCAGTTGTATCGTACTGGTAAAGGATGAAATCGCCAAGCTCGGATTCCACGTGGTTGCCGCGGACCTGGGTGAAATCGACATCCAGGAGGACATTTCCCCAAACCAGCTGGCGCAAACGAGATCGACCTTGTCACACGCAGGCTTCGGCTTATTGGAAGACAGGAAGAGCATCCTGGTGGAGAAAATAAAGGCTGCCATCATAGCGGTAGTATATTACCGCGAAGAGCCGCCGGCGGAAAACCTTTCTTTCTTCCTCAGCCGGAAATTGAATTACGATTACACCTACATGTCGAATCTCTTTTCCGAAAGGCTGGGTTTTACCATCGAGAAATTCTACATATGCCATAAAATCGAGCGGGTTAAAGAATTGCTGTCTTACAATGAGCTTACATTAACCGAAATCGCCCTAAAGATGCACTACAGCAGCGTAGCGCATCTTTCCCGACAATTTAAGAGGATCGCCGGCCTGACCACCTCCGAGTTCAGGCAACAAAAGGACAAAGCGCGTATACCGATCGAGAAGATATGCTCCTGAAAGTGTCATTGCTTCCCGGAGCTGTCCAGGATAGACAAAAAACTCAGCAGCGCGCCCCAGTGATAGAACGCGTCCGCGCTGTTCACGTCGTCGCCCTGGCCGGTCACGGAGTTATAGTTCTCGAAGATCGAGCCGTCCTTTGTCCAGGATTTCATCAGCAATGCGCGTGACTTGCGGACGAGGTCGGCCCGGGCGTCGGGCAGGTCATAGTTCCGCAGGCCCAGGTAGACGAGGAAGTTCATCGGTCCCCATATCCTTCCCCGCCAGTAGTCGTTGTCGTGGAAGGCGGGGTCGTTGCGTGCGATGGACGGCATGACAAACTCGCCGTAGAATTCGCTGGTGTTGAAGTAGTGTTCCCTGATCATGCGCCCGGCCTGGGCCTGGGTGGCGACCTTTGCCAGTAAGGGATAGAAAAGCGTGGGTGACAGGCGATGCGACGCCTGGCCGTTGTCGGTGCGCCGGTTCAGGAAAAGACCCGTCCTGTCGTCCCAAAGACCGGCCAGGGTCTTGCCATAGGCGGCGGCCCGTTCAGCCAGCTCCCGCGCATCGGCCTCGTGACCGAGGGCGTGCGCGATGGCTTCCATGGCATGGCAATCGGCGACATAGAGGCTCATCAGACCGACGTCCGCCAGCTCCATCGTATGCGCCGTTTTGTTAAAGGGGATACTGTCGTACATCGGGGAATTGTCCAGACCCGATTCGAAACGCGCCGCCTGGATGTTGTCCTGGTCGATCGTGCGGAGGGAATCCGGCACCTTGTCCGAGCCCCAGGCCAGATACCCGTTGATGGTCCGGTGCGCCGCCCACCAGCGGTTCCAGGCAAGCAGCTCGTCGTATACTTCCGTAAGGAACCATTTATCGCCAAAACGCTTATACATGTCCAGGACCAGGATGGCCCCGACCGGCGGCTCCGAACGGTCCCAGGAGTAGTTCCCGAAAGGGGCCTGGTAGTTGGGGATGAACCCCTGCGCCGAGATCGCCTTCGTGATCTCCACCATATTGGCGTAAGCCAGGTCCTTGTTGAAGTAAGAGCACATGTACCCGGCGAAATAGGTGTCCCAGTCGAAAAGCACGAAACCGCCCCAGCCGCGGTTCCACAACCGGCTGACGGGGGTGATGACGCGTTCGTTGGCCGCGTCGTAGACCGTGTTCCAGGTCAGTATCGTCTGCATGGCCCGGAAACAGTCGGCGAGATCCCCGAAGGCCTGACCGCGCCGCTCTTCGGCCCGGCGGCGGGTATCCAGGAACGAACGGACCTCGTCCATGCTGCGGTGCCGGCCGGTATACAGAGCCACCGGCTTGTCCAGCCGGAGACAGATGTGCGGCGCCGGGCTGACGACATAGGCGTTGGATGCCTGTGGCTCCGGGCTCCCCACTTCCAGGGTTGCCTGGGCGGAACGATACACCAGTTTTCCCGCGCTTTCCCCTACCTCTCCAGGGCGGCCGTACTGGAGGCCGGCCTCGACTATAAGCATTTGTTTTGCCGGCTTTGCCGGCGTCACCAGGATCAGTTCGTCATCCCCGTCGGTGGCGCTCTCCACGGTATATTCGGCGTCCCGGAAACGGACGTGCAGACTCGTGTAGCTGCCATCATCGGACCGCAGACCGGGCACCACCGTCTCCGGGCGGTGCTGGGTAGGCGATGACTTGAAGACCTCCCGCAGGTAGTCGCCGTCTTCGTAGCTGTCCAGGCAAAGATTGATCGAAAAGCCCTGGGGCAAAAGGACCCAGGACAAAAGGCTGTTGTTGTACCAGGTATTCCAGCCCCTGGACAGCCGCTCCTGCAACGCCCGGTATTCGGGCGTCCTGATCTGCCGCTGTACGGGTTGGGCGCAAACCCCGCCCGTGGCCAGCAGGACCATAAGGGTCGCATGGCACAGCAAGCGTTTGATCGTCATACAAAACGTCTTATGAGGGTCTCGGGGTACTAGGCGGCGTGGAGGTGATATTGCCGTTCTCGTCTATATAAGCCAGCATCTCGTCCAAAGGCTTCCCTTTTGTCTGGTTGGCCCGGCGTTCTTCCATTTTTTCCTGTTTCTCGCGTTTTGCCCGTTGACGCTGCTTTTCCTTTTCCCGCTTATTAAATGATTCTTTCGATTTCGCCATAAGACACTTGTTTAATGAAAAAACGAAACCCCAGGTATTCCTGGGGTTTACAAGTTATATCGTTACCAGCGGTTGTTATCCCTGTACCGACCCCCGCCGCCGTTGCCGCCGCGGGAATTTCCCTCTTCTTTTGGCCGGGCTTCCGTTACTTTAATGTTCCGGCCGTCGATCGAGGTATCGTTTAACTCCCCGATAGCCTTCCGGGCGGCGTTATCGTCGCTCATCTCGACGAAGCCAAAACCCCTCGACCGGCCCGTGGCCCTGTCGTTGATGATCTTGGCGGAGACAACTTCTCCGTAGGGAGTAAAAAGACCTCTAAGATCTTCATCCTGAACGTTAAAACTAAGGTTGGAAACATGCATGTTCATACACTAATTCGTTTAAAAAATAATAAATATCTGAGTATGGCAAAAAGTAAAAAAACGACTATAGTGCGAAGCAGGATAATTGCCATTACTGATGCGAGGCTCAAAATTAACCCCACGAAGATAGACCTTTATTCTTTACCGGTGAAATAACCGTTATATTCGCATATTCTGCGCAAAAAACCCGGTTATGAACGGCTCGAAGGAAATCGTCACCATATCGGTACCCAAAGGTGACCTGGACAACGACTACACTTTTTTTGAGGACGGCAAGATCCGCCACAACTACGACCAGAACGCGAACAAAACGGGCCTCGAGGCGTGGATCTCGGCCAGGGCCATCGCCGATGGCGACAAGGAAAAGATCCTGAAGGCCTGTCCGCTGCAATTCAAAGCCAAAATAACGGCGATACTGAGGAAATGAGAAGCTGACATATATCGCTATCCGTGAGCGTCTTACAGCAAAATACCCCCCCGCGTCTCTTCCAGGGTGGCGGGGAAATGGGGAAAAGGATCAGGGAATACGACTGGAGCCAGACGCCCGTCGGAACCATCGATACATGGCCGGCAAGCCTGTGCAATGCCGTCAATATAGTACTCTCGACACGCTTCCCGATGTTCATTTGGTGGGGGGAGGAGCTGACCCAGTTCTACAATGACGCTTACCGGCCCAGCCTGGGGGAGAACGGGAAGCACCCGACGGCCCTCGGGCAACCGGGCAAGGAATGCTGGCCGGAGATCTGGCCCGTCATCTATCCATTGATCCGGCAGGTGCTCGACACGGGGGAAGCCACCTGGAGCGAAAACCAGCTCATCCCGATTTACCGGAACGGACGCCTGGAGGATGTGTATTGGACCTTCGGCTACAGCCCTCTTGTCGATGAACAAGGGATCGTACGGGGTGTCCTGGTCGTTTGTACAGAAAATACGGACAACATCCTCAGTGTCAAGAAATTGACAGAAAGCGAGGATCGCGCCCGTTTGGCCATCGAGTCGGCCGACCTCGGTACGTACGAGATCGATCTGACCACCGGGTCGATGAAGACGTCCGCGCGTTTCAATGAAATTTGGGGCGTCCAGCCGCCGATCGATGTCGACCGGAAGAACGCCATGATCCACCCGGACGACTTTCCGTACTATCTCCAGGCGCTGGAGGAGGGAAGGCGTACGGGGCGTACGCGTTACGAGATTCGGGTCATGCGCCCGGACGGCGCCCTGCGGTGGGTGCGTATGCGCGGCATGTTGACGTTCGACGCGGAAGGCCGGGCCAAAAACGTGTTTGGCCTCTCACAGGATATCACCTCCGAAAAGCTCGCCACGGATAACCTCAACCGGCTGGTGGCCGAAAGGACCCGGGAGCTGGAGCGGTCGAACGAGGACCTCCTGCAGTTCGCCCATGTCATCAGCCACGACCTGAAAGAGCCCGTCAGGAAAATACAGCTGTTCACCAGCCGTTTGGCCGAGGAATCGGGGGACCAGATGCCCGGCAAGGGAAATATATATCTCGGTAAGATACACCACGCGTCCAACCGTATCGCGTCGATGATCGAGGGGGTCCTGGCTTACTCGTCGCTGGGCGCTCAGCAGGGCAATTTTGCGCCGGTGGACCTGGCCGCGGTCATGCGGCAGGTGCTCGACGACCTGGAACTGCTGATCCAACAAAAACAGGCTTTGATCGAGGTCTCCGGTCTTGGCGTCGTTACCGGCAACCCCATCCTGCTGTATCAACTGCTATACAACCTGGTCAACAATTCCCTGAAATTCTCCCGCCCCGGCGTAACACCCCGGATCACCGTCTCGGCCACCCGAACGCCCGAAGGGCCGCGGGGTTTTGAAACGATCGTCATCGAGGACAACGGTATCGGCTTCGAGGCGGAGCACGCCGGGCAAATCTTCGAGCCCTTCACCCGTCTCCACTCCAAGGATGCCTTTGAAGGCACGGGCCTCGGGTTATCGCTCAGCCAGAAGATCGTGGAGCGCCACGGCGGGAGCATAAGCGCGGCGAGCACGCCGGGAATGGGCGCGAAATTCATATTCACGCTGCCCGGGGGAGCCTCTTAGGGCGGCTGACCCGGATTTGGTACGGAGTTTGGCATACCAAGCCTATGACTACTGCTACTACCAAGATCCTAGTCATTGAAGACGAAGGAGATATGCGCTTACTGCTCGATCTTATACTCACGGCGGAAAATGTGGAAGTCGCGCACGCCAGGTCCCTGGCGGAGGCGGAGGCGTCCCTGAAGGAAGAGCAACCGACGCTCATCCTGTTGGACAACCGCTTGCCGGATGGGTTTGGCGTGGATTTTATTGGACACATCAAACAGCATTGCCCCGGTACGAAAATTATCATGATCTCCGGCATCGACCGGGCCGCCGAGGACGTGGCGCTGGAAACCGGCGCCGACACCTTCCTCAGCAAGCCTTTTACGCAACGGCAGTTGCACCAGTCGATCGAAAAACTCCTCAATTAAGGTTATGTCGAACGTACACTTCCACCCGCCGCACCCGGGAAATGACATAAGCGAGCGGCGGAAAGTATTAAGGGCCTGCATCGCGCCCGCGTGCTGGATATCGCTGGGCGTTGTCAGCTGCCTTTTCGAGACCCCGGCCTCGAAGATGATCGGCTTCTTCATGATGTTTGCGGGGCTGGTCACGCTGGTATATAACCTGCTTCGGATCAATCGCCGCAAGGCGGAAAAGAAAGATAGCCTGCATTTATAGGACTACTACCGGTTTTTGTTATATTTAGAGATGCAGGTATCGGAAACCGTGGATCGTATCCATGCGTCTTTGGAGACGGAGACGGAGGTAACGGACACATCGCTCTACCTGGGAAAGGCGGGTCGCCTGCTCTTCGATTTTCTTTACCGGAAACACCGCTCACATCAGTCTGACGGCTTTGGGGACGAGATCCAGGAGCTGGCGGAGCAATCGATCGGGGAGGACAAGCCGTTCTTTTGCGGGGGTGTCGCGGGTATACAGTGGCTCTACGCCTACCTGCATAAGGAAGGGTTCCTGGATCAGACGGACTGGCTGTTCCTTTGCGAGGGCGATGCGGCGCTCGGACAAATGGCGCTGGCGATGCTCGACAGGGGGAACTATGACTTCCTCCATGGCGCCGTGGGGATCGGGCACTACCTGTTGTACAAGGATCAGCCGTGGCTGGAGCCGTATTTTCAACGCTTCATGGAAAAGCTGGAGGCGCTGTTCGGAAGGAGCCTGGACGGGCTGGCCATACCGCGTTTTAGCTTCAACACCTACGCTGTCGTACCGGGGGAAATCAACCTGGGCCTGGCGCACGGCCTGCCGAGCGTCCTGCTGTTCTGTGCGCAGTGCTGCCGCCAGGGTATCTGTGTGGCGACCGCGCGCGACATCGCTGTCAAGCTGATCCGGTACATGAGGCAGCACGTCAACGCCGACACGCGCGGGAACTTTTTCCCGAACATGACGGGCGCGGGCGAAGAAGACCTCACCAGCCGCCTGGCGTGGTGTTACGGGGACCTCGGGGCCGCCTATGCGCTTTTTACCGCGGGGCGTGTTTTTAACGATACGTCGACGGAATCGTTTTCACTGGATATCCTTACCCATAGCACCCAAAGAAGGACGCACCTCCAGACCGGCGTCAACGACGCCTGTGTCTGTCACGGCAGCGCGGGGGTGGCGCATATCTATAACCGTTTGTGGCTGGCGACCGGACAGCCCGTGTTCCGGGAGGCGTCGACGGACTGGATACGGACGACGCTCGGGTACGCTACCCATCCGGACGGCATAGCCGGGTACAAAACGTATGACGGGGTTGGAAACAGCTATACGCGGAATAGCGGGCTGCTGGAAGGCGTTTCGGGTATCGGCGCCGTCCTGCTGGGCTACCTCACGGGCGACCTCGGCTGGGACCATTGCTTCATGTTAAATCAGTAACCTTGAACCTGCAATCCTTTGGCAAGGCGCTGCTCCGGACGCCCGTCCACCCGCTGTCCTGGACCGGACGGGCTCCAACCGGCGACACCATATTCGAAGAAGGCCTCTATCTTTCCTCCCCCGAGTTCTGGAACGAATACCGGAAAAAGGATACGCTGACCGGGAAAAAGCGCGCAAAGCTCGACCTGTCACTGACCAAATACTGGCTCCGGAGCTGTACCCGGTGCACGCCTTATGCGACCTTTGCGGGCAGCGCGCTGGTGGGGATCGAACCGGGACCGACCCGGCTTGTCCTTGGCCCGCCGGGGGAGCATCGCAGGAGCGTTCGTTTGGACATGAACTATGTATCGCAGCTGGTGCACGTCCTTTCCGGCGAGCAGGGGATACGGGAACAGCTTCGTTTTTTTGCCAACAATAGCCTGTATGCCGTGGGGAGTACCCTGCGCTATGTAGAATACACCATCCACGACAACGTACGCAAGTACCAGCTGACGTCGATCGAGAGGACGCCTTACCTGGATGCGCTGCTGGCGGCCGCGCGCGACGGCCGGCGGCTGGCGGATCTTTGTGACCGGCTCGTCCGGGAGGAGGACGTTTCCCGTGAGGAGGCGGATGCGTTTGTACAGCAGCTTTGCGAGGCGCAGCTCCTGCTATCCGAGCTCGAACCCTGCGTGACCGGGGAGGAGCCCCTGGACGGGTTGATCGGCCGTCTGGAGGGACTTACGGATACGCCGGCCGTGACCGGAACGCTCCGGCGCATCCGCGACCTTTGTTGTCAGCCGCAAAACGGGACCGATGTCTACGCGGAGGTCAACCGCGCCCTGCCGGGGGACGCGCCGCGAAATACCCTTCAGACCGACCTGTACCTGTCCGTGCGTGAACGGACGCTGGACCGTGACGTGGTTCAGCGGCTGCTGGAGCAGGTCTCCGACTTGCTGTACCTATCGAGGAGGAACAGGAACGGCGACCTGGAGGAGTTTAAAAGGGCCTTTATCCGGAAGTACGAGGACGCGGAAATCCCGCTGGCCATAGCCCTCGATGGAGACCTGGGCATCGGATACGCGGGGGTATCGGACGAATCGGCCGGGGAAAACGAGCTCCTCGATGGCATCGACGTTGCAGCATCGGACACACCGAGCTTTAGCAACGACCACATCCAGCAATACGTCCTGGCAAAATACCATGACTTCCTTCGCAACGGCCGCGACGCCATTTATCTCGACAAGGCGGAGCTCCACGAATTCAAACGCCACGTATCGGGCTGGCGCTTTCCGGACAACTTTTACCTGATGGGGAGCCTGCTGGCCAGGGACGGGGCGCTCGACAAGGACCATTTCCGCTTTGACCTGGGAACGTTTGCCGGGCCGGGAGCGGCCAACCTTTTTGGGCGGTTCACGCACGGCGACGAGGCCCTGTGCGCGTTCACCCGGGACATCCTGGCCTCCGAGGAGGCCCCGCACCCCGACGTTTGTTTTGCCGAAGTCGTGCACCTGCCCCAGGCCCGGGTCGGGAACGTGATCCTGCGGCCGGTGCTGCGCCGTTTCGAGATCCCCTATGTCGGTCGCTCCGGCGCCGCCGCACAGATCCCGGTGGATGACCTGGTGGTGAGCGTGCAGGGGGGTGAGGTGATCCTCCGCAGCCGGTCGCTGGGCAAGCGCGTCCTGCCCCGCCTGACGTCTGCGCACAACTATGCCCATAACAGCCTGCCGGTGTATAAATTCCTTTGCGACCTGCAGCAACAGGACATGGTTATTCCTAACGTATGGGACTGGGGGCCGCTGTCGTCCCTGCCTTACCTGCCGCGGGTCGTGTATGGGGATGTTATCGTGAGGAAGGCGCGGTGGGTCATCGGCGATTTTTTGGGCGACGTGGAGGCGCTGCGCCGGAAATGGGCGCTGCCCTCACGCGTTGTCTTTGCCCAATACGATAACGAGCTGCTGATCGACTTCGACACGGCGGAGGGCGTGGCCCTGTTCCAGCACTATATGCAACGGCACAAGAGCCTCCTGCTGGAAGAATTCTTATTTACTGAAGAAAACGGCGTCGTTACCGACACGGCGCGCCGCGTATTCACCAACGAGCTAATACTGCCGGTGCGGCTGGAAACGGGCGTTGTGCAGGGTGCGGTGACACGACCTGCCAGCGGCGTCCGCCGGAAATTCCCGCCGGGGAGCGAGTGGCTTTACTATAAGGTCTATTGCGGTCGGAAGACGGGCGAGCGCTTTTTGAAAGAGGTGCTGCTGCCGTTGGTGGAGCAGGGCGTCCGGGAGGCCTGGATTGACCGGTTTTTCTTTATCCGCTACCGCGACGAAGCCTCCCACCTGCGGGTCCGGTTCCGGAATGGCGACCCGTCGTTGAACGAGGCCCTGGGCCGGAGATTGTATCCACTGGTCGAGCCGTGGATCGACGACGGCCTGATCGACAAGGTCGCCGTGGATACCTATACCCGGGAGCTGGAGCGGTATGAAGGGGCGGCGATCGAAGACGTGGAGCGGTTGTTCTACCACGATAGCCTGGCGGTGCTCCGGTTGATCGACCTTTTTGACGGGGATGAAGGGGAACGATACCGGTTCCTGTTTGCCCTGCGAGGGACGGACGCCCTCCTGGACGACTTCGGGTTGACGCTTCCCGAAAAAGGTTCGTTGCTCGCCCGGCTTCAACAGGGCTTCTTCGCCGAATTCGGCGGACAGCTGGCGCTCCAGCAACGCCTCAACGAACGATACCGGTCCCTGCAAAAACGCATCTTTTCACACCTGAACCCCGCGCTGGATGAAGAGAACGGGATACGGGAGGGAACGGCGACGCTGTCGACCCGGAGCCGGATGAATGCCCCGGTGATCGACAGCATCACTGCCCGGATCGGTCCGGAACGATGCGCGGCGCTGGCGCCAAGTCTGTTGCACATGTACCTCAACCGGTTGTTTATCGCGCAGCCGAGGAGACACGAGCTGTTGACGTATCACTTCATGGAGAAGTACTACGCGTCGCGGCTGGCTATGGCGTCAAATATTTGAACGCCCTGTAGGTCGCGTACTGGTTGCTGATCATCTCCACGACCTTCTGACCCGTCGTGTAGTTCACGTCCAGTATGTAATTCCCGGAACCGCCGCCGATGAAGTAGTCGTTGCCGATCTTCTGGACCGAGCCCATGACGTCGGTGAACGGCTCGGGGATCGTAAACGACTTGAAGCCCGTGACCAGCTTGTCGGTTTCGTCCAGCTGGAATTCCAGCACGCGGGAATAAGGACGCAGGGTGGGATCGCCGTCGTCGAAGATCAGCAGGGTCTTGTTGCTGTCTACGAGCGTGGCGTGGTGCTGATACAGGAAGACCTCCGCGCTGTCGAGGGTGAAGTCGCTGTTCTTGCCGCCCAGCTTCCACATGGTAGCGCCGGTTTGCCGGTTGAGCTTCCGGATCTGGCACTGGTTACGCATGGAGATGATGAGGTTGTTGTCCCGCGGGTCGATGTACATCGAGTTGAGGTGTACATAGTCCTGGGCGGCGGCGGAATCCGTATAGACATTCCCGGTCGCGGCGTTGGCGTAGAAAGACGTATCCGCGGCGGCGTCCCAGTACCATACTACGGAACCGTTCTGGACCTCCTCGATGAGCGGGGCCACCACGGCTTCGTTCGGGTAGTGGGGCACGTAGGACGGGATGTTGCCGACGTTTTTGATGACATAGGACTCGATGATATAGTCGTTGTCCGAGATCAGCACGAAGTCGTGTACGTCGAGGGCCTGCCCGGATACAGCAGCGGTATCGCCCGCGTATGCCGTAAAATTCACCTGCTGGAGCGTATTGAGGCTGCTGTCGGCGATCACATAGTAGCCGGCGGGGTCGTCGACGTCCCCGGTGCGGTAGGCGTTGGGGTTATTCACCACGTAGGTGTAACGGATCTGCCCGTTGATGATCCAGCGCTGGAAGTTGTAGGCTTGTCCGGCCGTGGATTTCTTTTTCAGGATCTGCCCGTCCTGGTTCATGATCAACAGTACGCCGGGTGAATCGATGATCGGCAGCAGGGTGGTGATGATGGGGCACGCCAGGATGATCCCCGGCGCGGGTGTACCCAGGGAATCGATGGTCGTGTAATACGTTTGTGCAAGACTGTCGGTCGTGGTGGTCGTGCCCGTCGTGGAGGTGGTGCCAGTGGTTAACGGGGGCATGTCGTTTTTGTGGCAGGCAGTCGCTAAAAACAGGGCAATAGGACTCCCTATTAAAAGCAGGCGCTTTAATTTTCTCATTTGGATTGATTAAGGGTTCAAAAGGTTTCCGGGGTAAGACAGCAAATTCTGTACTAAGTTTAATGTCAGCTGGAAATATCAAAAAAAGCAGTCGTTTGAGCAGTTTATCTGCATGTTAGGCTTGTTCATCGCTACTTTCGCTGTATGCGTCGCCGTTTGTATGTAGCCCTCTTTTTTGCCTTGCCCCTCCTGGGAAGAACTCAGTCTGTTTTGCAGAAAGCCTTTTTGACCCCGCCGGACACGCTGCAAACCAGCGTCTATTGGTATTGGGTCTCGGGGAACGTCTCCAAAGAGGGCGTCGTCAGGGACCTGGAAGCCATGAAGCGGGCGGGGATAAACCGGGCCTTTATCGCGCACGTGGGCGTGGATGGAACCGCGCCGGGGACGGTGCGGCTTTTCTCCCCGGAATGGTGGGATATTCTACATACCGCGCTCAAGACGGCCTCCCGGTTGCAT
>NZ_DATJIY010000074.1:0-9704 GCF_035492835.1 Dinghuibacter sp. | reverse complement strand
GTTTTTGCGAAACGTTTCGCAAAAACGGGAAAAAAGAGGCACCCCACCCCACCTCCTTCTCTTTTGGGCGGCAGGCTTAGGCGCGCGACGAACGGGGAGTACGGGGACTATGCCTCTTCGTCGTGGGCGGCGCCGGAGGCGCGCTCAGGGCGCATTTGCGGGAAGAGGAGCACATCCTGGATGGACGGCTGATTGAGCAGCAGCATACACAGGCGGTCGATCCCGATGCCGATACCGGCGGTGGGCGGCATGCCGTATTCGAGGGCGCGGAGGAAGTCATAGTCGATGTACATGGCTTCGTCGTCGCCGCGCTCCATCAGGCGTACCTGGTCTTCGAAGCGGGCGCGCTGGTCCAGCGGGTCGTTCAATTCGCTGTACGCGTTGGCGATCTCTTTGCCGTTGATCATCAGTTCGAAGCGCTCCACCAGGCCGGGCTTAGCGCGGTGGCTCTTGGTGAGCGGGCTCATTTCGACGGGATAGTCGATGATGAAGGTCGGCTCGATATAGTGATGTTCACACTTTTCTCCGAAGATGGTATCGATCAATTTACCCTTGCCCATGCTGGCGTTGGCTTCCAGGTGGAGAGTCTTGCAGACGTCCAGGAGGGCGGCCTCGTCCATGTGGCGGATGTCGATCCCCGTATGCGTCAATATGGCGTCATAGATCGGCACGCGGGCAAAGGGCGCCTTGAAGCTGATCGTCCGGTCGCCGACGGTCACGTCGGTCGTGCCGTGGAGCGCCCGGGCGCATTCTTCCAACAGGGACTCGGTCTGGTTCATCATCCAGAAGTAATCCTTATAGGCGGTATAGAATTCGAGGATGGTAAATTCGGGGTTATGCGTCCGGTCCATGCCCTCATTCCGGAAGTCCCGGCTGAATTCATAGACCCAGTCGAACCCACCCACGATGAGACGCTTCAGGTAGAGCTCATTGGCAATACGCAGGTAGAGCGGTATATCGAGGGCGTTGTGGTGGGTGATAAAGGGACGCGCGATCGCCCCGCCCGGAATGCTTTGCAGCACGGGCGTGTCCACCTCCAGGGCGCCCTGGCGATCCAGGAACTGCCGGATGGTGCTCACCAGCTTTGTCCGCTGACGGAAAACGTTTCGGACCTCCGGGTTGATCGTGAGGTCGACATAGCGCTGGCGATAGCGGAACTCCGGATCGGTTACGGCGTCGAAGGTTTCCCCATCCTTTTCCCGTACCACCGGCAGGGGCTTGAGGGACTTGGAGAGCAGGGTGAACTCCTTTACATGCACCGAGGTTTCGCCGGTCCGGGTCACAAACCCATAGCCCTTCACGCCGATGATGTCGCCTATATCCAGGAGTTTTTTCCAAACTATGTCGTACAGGGTCTTGTCTTCGCCCGGGCAGATGTCGTCGCGCTTTACATAAAGCTGTATGCGGCCACTGTAGTCCTGGAGCACGGCAAAAGAAGCCTTCCCCATGTCCCGGACGCCCATGATGCGACCCGCCAGCGTTACGTCGGCAAACTTCTCCTTGTTTTCCTCCGAATAATTGTCCTTGATGTCCTTCGCGGTATGCGTCACCAAATACTCGGGAGCCGGATAGGGCTCGATGCCCAGGTCCTGCAACTCCGTCAATTTCTGCCTGCGGATAATCTCCTGTTCCGATAAATTCGACATGGCGCAAAGGTAAAATATATATCTTGCATCTGCATGCGCCATATCGTATACCTGATCAACCCGATCTCAGGCACAGGCGGTAAAAAATCGCTGAAATCCCTCATTTCACGCATGACGGAGGAACAGCGGATACACTACAGTATCGTCGACACGCATCCAACCGGGGACTACCATTTTCTCAGGGAAAAGATCAAACATGAATACGTCACCGACGTCGTCGTGGCCGCGGGTGACGGCACCGTCCGGCAGGTGGCCAAGGCGCTCCAGGACATACCCGTCCCCGTGAGCCTGGGCATCATACCGCGGGGTTCCGGCAACGGCCTGGCCTTTGCCGCGCGTATCCCCAAGGACCCGCGCCGGGCGCTCGAGATCGTTTTCGCCAACCGGTACGCGCCCGTGGACGCGTTTTATATGAACGAGCAGTTCTGCTGTATGCTCAGCGGGCTGGGTTTCGACGCGCAGGTCGCGCACGACTTCGCCGCCTCGGGCACCCGCGGGTTCTGGACGTATGTAAAGACGTCCGTGCGGAACTTTTTCCGGGCCAGGACATACCCCTTCGAAATATACATCAACGGCGAACAGATATACACCAATGCCTATTTTATCAGTATCGCCAACAGCAACCAGTTCGGCAACAACTTTACGATAGCGCCCCAGGCCAGCCTGGGCGACGGTATGCTCGACATCGTCATCGTACAGGAGATGCGCAAACGGAAACTCGTCGGGTCCATCCTGCGCCAGGTCCGGAGCGGGAAGGTCCAACCCCGGTACGGTCTAGACCAGGAGGCGGGGGGCATCCTCTATTTCCAGGCTAAGTCGCTGGTGATCCGCAACCCCAAGCTGGCTCCCCTGCACATCGACGGGGATCCCTGGCCGGGTAACGATACTTTTACGATACAGGTCATCCCTAAGGCGTTCCGCCTTTTACAGCCGCAGGCGCCGCAGGCGTAACACCCAGGGACGCCGTGCCCTTGACGGGCGGCGCCTGGATGGTGACCTTGGTGGGACCCGTCGGCGCTTTGACGCCCTCCGTCATCAACTCTTGCAGACCCCTGAGCGACCTCTCGACCTCCGGGCTCCCCAGGGACCCTACCACGCTCAGTTTTTCGCGGGCCGTGAGGTGAAAATTCAGCGGCGCGTATGAATTTTTCTCCGCGGGGATATAGGTAAAGGTGATCTTCTTGAACGGGAAATCGAAAGCGGGCACGCCTTCGCTCAGCAGCTCATCCTGCGAATAGTCCTGCAATTTGGGCCAGTTGTACTGGAGCGTAAGGAAGGGCCGCGTAAAGAACTGGGTAAAGTCCGGGGAAGAAAAGTCGTCCGCCCAATCGTTCCCCCGCCGGTCTTTTATCTGTATAAAAACGACACCCGACGTATTATCACGTATCCAGTTATCAAATACCTGCAGGAAGCGCATCGTGGTTTCCTGGCCGTAGTTATCCCTCAGACCCGCGTCCATCAGGTCGATTACGGGTTCCGAGGGCAGCCAGACGTTGGGGAGGACGTAGGGGAAGGTGGCGCCCACGCGGAGCGCGCTCAGGATGCGGATATTCTGCGGGTTCTGCCGGCGGAAAAAGCTGCCGAAATCGACCGCGTCCGGGTCGGCGTAGAGTCCCCTGGCGCTGTCCGGCACACACTGCATCAGGAAGCTGATGGGTTGGGTAGACATCATCATCCGCCGTCCGTCCCGGGAGATCGTCCCGTTAAAGATGACCAGCGGAAGCTTGGCAGCCGATTCTTCCGCCGCATAGTCGCCCAGCCGCTGATCCAGGATGTTCCCGGTATTGCGGTTCAGCTGCTCCTCGAAGGCGAAGCCCCTGTCCTTGACATACGTGTAGGGGCTGACCGTGAACTGCTGGGCCGGGGCCAGGATGTCCCTGGTCACGAAGGAGGAGAAAAGCGGGTTGAGCAGGTCTTTGGAAATGTTGTCGACATACGTGGAGTCGCTGAGACGGATAGGCGCGCCGTTTTGCCGGCGGCGATACAACTCCCGGAAATAGGTGGCGCCGAGCATCCCCCCGGAGGCGCCGGTTATCAGGAAGGTGCGCTGCATGAGCTTCCCTTCCGACAGGCTGTCCAGCTTTTGGAGGACGGACATGGTAAACGTTGCCGCGCGTGTGCCGCCGCCGCTGACATTGACGATGAAGAGCGTGGGCTTCAGGCTTTCCTGCCGGGATTTCCAGTGGTCGAGTATGCGGGTCATGTTCGCCTTGTCCAACTCCTGGCGATCCGGGCGGCAAAGCGCGATGATGCTGTCCCGGGTATAGACCGGCGCCCGTTGGTCGTGTCCGTAGTCCAGCCCATAGAGCTTGTTACGGGTATCCAGGATGTTATAGGCAAACAGCAGGTTCAGACCGACCAGGAGCAGCACCCCGACGGGGATCGACCAACCGCCCAGCCAATAGACGAAGGCCGCGGAAGCGGCGATCAGCAGGGCGAAAAATATCAGGATGCTGGCGGCAGCGGGGATTTGGAGGTAGGGGTTGTCCATGAAGTACCCCACCGCCATCAACAACAGGAAGGCGAGCAGGATCGACAGGATCGCCGCGAAGTGGTGTCTTTTAAAGACGCGGTCCAAGAAGGCTTCGCTATAATGGCTCACGTCCCGGGGCGCCTTTATCTTGATCGGGCTGGTAAAATACCAGTCCACGCGGGTCAGTTCGTGGGACGGCCGCTGGGGCGATTGCCTCCAGGCCCGGTAGTGTTTGCGGTAGCGCTCCGCGTCGCTTTGGGGCGGCCCGAGCTCCCGGAATATGGCCGTGTTGGCGCCAAAAAAGTACCCCAGACTGAATACCAGCATCCCCACCAGGCCGATCACGTAGCCGCCAATCATATAGGCGATCTCGACCGGCGTCATCAGCTCCCTGTATCGTTCAAAGAGATACACCTTCACGAAGTAAAAAATGAGGAACCCGACCGGGATCACCGCGTTGTTGAGGCAATATTTCAGGAAGGGGTGGGAGGTCGTCGCGAGGAATTTGAAATAGCGGCTGAACAGGATAAAGGTGGTGATGTTCCAGCTCATGATAAAGACCGCCAGACCCATCCCGACAAAAAGGGCGCTCACGAAGTCCACCCTGCCCAGGTATTCCGGCGCGAGAAACAACGTATCCGATCCGAAGCTGGACATAAACTGTCCCGCCACCGCGCTCCCCACGATCCACCAGAAGATCAGCAGGACCTGGTACTTACGGATATGCAGCAGGACCAATTGCACCGGGAACGACCGGTAAAATCCCAACCAAATCGATCGCATGGGTCAAATATCAGGAATTTACCGGTTCTTTCCAGTCGACAGATAGAAGACATACAATACCGATAGCATCAGGAACATCCCAACCAGCTGGTGCGTCTCCGCGGCCCATTCGAAGGCGCCCCAGTGACCCAGCACGATTTGGGGGCTCACCAGCACGGCCGTAACACCCAACAGGGCCTGTATAGCCGTAATGGCGATGGGCAACCAGTAGGTAGCGGAGAAAAGACCGCCGATCCGGGGTCCGCCGACCGCGCCCCGCCGTTTGATGGCCACCCACGTGAATACGCACATACAGAGGAAGATCAGGTAGGCCAGTCCGCGGTGTATAAAATGGATCGTGATCTTGTTGCCGGCGAGGTTACCCGCCCCCAGGGCGTTGTTCCAGATACCTGCTGGCCAGGCGGCCCCGTTGATCGAGGGCCAGGTGGGCGCGGCGGTGGCCGCTTTGTTTCCGGCCATCAGCGCGCCGAAGGTCAGTTGGATGGCCACCAGCACCAGGAGGCCCAGTGTGCCCTGTGCCAGTTTTTTATCCCGAAAACGCTCCCGATCCGGCACCATCAGCTGGAGCCCGAACCAAAACGCGTAGCCGATCAACACCATGGCGAACATGAAGTGCAGGGCCAGCTTCAGGGGATTTACATAAATGGCGTCCCCCGTCAGGCCGCTGGCCACCATGATCCAGCCGACCGCGCCCTGGAGCGCACCCAACAGGAACAGTATCACCAGGGGGATCACCATGTCCTGCCGGAAGCGGCGTTGTATCAGGAAGATGACAAAGGGTATGAGAAAAACGGCCCCTATCGTCCTTGCCCACAACCGGTGGAACCATTCCCAAAAAAAGATGAACTGGAAGTTCTTGAGCGTAAAGTCCGAATTCAGCAATCGGTACTGGGGTGTCTGCTGGTATTTATGAAACTCCTCCAGCCATTGCGCGTGGTTTAATGGCGGCAACGCCCCGGTGACCACGTCCCATTGCGTGATCGACAAACCCGAACCCGTCAAACGCGTGATCCCGCCCAAAAGGACCTGGATCATCAGCATCCCTACACCGACCATGATCCAGATGGCTACCGGGCGGGAGCGGTCTGGCAACGCCCCACGGGAATGTCGACTACTGTTCATAACCGGTGCAAAGGTAGGGTCGCCGGACTTACCGCAATCCCCTAATTTTGTTCCTGTGCTGAGGGCGTACTTTCATAAGAAGAAAATCGAGGCGGGTCTGGACGAAGCGGGCAGGGGATGTCTGGCGGGTCCGGTGTACGCCGCGGCCGTCATCCTGCCAAAGAATTTCAAGCATCCCCTTCTCAACGATTCCAAACAGCTCTCCGAAGCCGTTCGCCTGGAGCTCAGGCCGATCATCGAATCCAAGGCCCTGGCCTATGCGGTGGCCCGGGTGGATCACGACGAAATCGACCGGATCAACATCCTCCGCGCCTCGTTCAAAGCCATGCACCTGGCCCTCGACCAGCTACTGCTCCGGCCCGAAGTGCTGCTGGTGGACGGGAACCGCTTTACACCCTACCAGGATATATCCCACCATTGTATCATCGAGGGCGACGGCATCTTCGCTTCCATCGCCGCCGCCAGCATACTGGCCAAGACCTACCGGGACGAGTACATGCAGGAACTCCACAGGGAACACCCCCAATACGGCTGGGACCAGAACAAGGCCTACGGCACCGTTGCCCACCGGGCGGCCATCGCCCGCCACGGGCTGACGCGGTACCACCGCCGGAGTTTTACCGTGACCGGGCCGGACGGGGCGCCGCTGCTGTTTGAAGCTCCATCGGGCGCGCCGACCCCAGAGGTCCCACCGAGCGCGCCGGCCTTACAAGCTGCGGAGACCCCATTGGGGGTCGCTCGTGAAACAGATGTGAAGATTCCATAAAGTTTGGCCCCTCTCCTTGCCACCCGCCGCTTTTATCGTACATTTGCGGCCAATATGCAAATCCGGAACATAGCCATCATCGCGCACGTTGACCACGGCAAGACGACCCTGGTGGACAAGATATTACACGCAACCCACGTATTTCGTTCGAACCAGGAAACCGGGGAGCTCATCATGGACTCCAACGACCTTGAACGGGAACGCGGCATCACGATCTTTAGCAAGAACGCCTCCGTAACTTATAAAGACGTCAAAATCAACGTTATAGACACCCCGGGCCACGCCGACTTCGGGGGTGAGGTCGAACGCGTCCTGAAAATGGCCGACGGGGTGATCCTCCTGGTCGACGCCTTTGAAGGACCCATGCCCCAGACCCGTTTCGTCCTTCAGAAAGCCCTGCAGCTCAATCTGAAACCGATCGTCGTCATCAACAAGGTCGACAAGCCCAACTGCCGCCCGGACGAGGTGCACGACGCCGTGTTCGAGTTGTTCTTCAACCTGGACGCTTCCGAGGAGCAACTGGACTTCCCGACCTTTTACGGCTCGGGTAAGAACGGCTGGTTCAACAGCTCACTGACCCAAAGTGAAGACATTACCCCACTCCTGGATGGCATCCTTCAATACGTCCCCGAACCGAAGATATCCGACGGCACCCTGCAAATGCAG
Source organism: Dinghuibacter sp. (assembly GCF_035492835.1). Lineage (NCBI taxonomy): Bacteria > Pseudomonadati > Bacteroidota > Chitinophagia > Chitinophagales > Chitinophagaceae > Dinghuibacter > Dinghuibacter sp. The sequence continues at coordinate 2,248 of NZ_DATJIY010000074.1, read as the reverse complement.
ATCACGTCCCTGGACTACTCCTCGTTCCTGGGCCGTATCGCCGTGGGTAAGGTCACCCGCGGCGCCATCAAGGAAAATCAACCCATCTCCCTGGTCATGGGCGACGGCACCATCAAAAAGTCGCGCGTCCGTGAACTCTATGTCTTCGAGGGTATGGGTAAAAAGAAAGTAACCGAGGTCCTCGCCGGCGACATCTGTGCCGTTGTCGGTCTGGAAGACTTCAACATAGGCGACACCATCGCCGACTTCGACAACCCCGAGGCGCTGCCCGTCATCCACGTCGACGAGCCCACCATGAATATGACGTTCGGCATCAACAACTCGCCCTTCTTCGGGAAGGACGGCAAGTTCGTGACGAGCCGTCACCTCCGGGACCGCCTGATCAAGGAAACCGAAAAGAACCTGGCCCTGCGTGTCGAGGACACCGAGAGCGGGGACACCTTTATGGTCTTCGGCCGCGGTATCCTCCACCTGGGTATCCTCATCGAGACCATGCGTCGCGAAGGCTTCGAGCTGACCGTCGGCCAGCCCCGCGTCATCGTCAAGCTCATCGACGGCAAAAAATGCGAACCCTACGAAAACCTCGTGGTTGACGTTCCGCAGGAATCCGCTTCCAAGGTCATCGACCTGGTTACCCGCCGCAAAGGTGAAATGCACGTCATGGAGACCAAGGGCGACATCCAGCACCTGGAATTCGAAATCCCCTCCCGCGGCCTGATCGGGCTGCGTACCCAAATGCTCACCGCGACCCAGGGCGAGGCCGTCATGGCTCACCGCTTTACCGAATACAAACCCTGGAAGGGCGTTATCCCCGGCCGCAACAACGGCGTACTCCTGTCGAAGGACCAGGGCACCACCACGGGTTATTCGCTGGACAAGCTCCAGGACCGCGGCTTTTTCTTCGTCGACCCCGGGGAAGAAGTCTACAAGGGTATGATCATCGGCGAGAACAACAAGCCCGGCGATCTCGTCGTCAACTCGAACGAAGGCAAGAAACTCACCAACATGCGCGCCAGCGGCACCGACGCGGCGACCAACATCGCGCCGAAGACGGTACTGACGTTGGAGGAGTGTATGGAATATATCCAACAGGACGAGTGTATCGAGGTCACCCCTCACTTCATCCGGATGCGCAAAGTGATCCTCGACGAGGAGGAACGCAAACGCGTGCAGAAGTCGATGAAGGCCGAAGAAGTTTAGGCTTTCACCATCAATTATACCATTCCCGGCCCGCCTTCGGCGGGCCTTTTTTATGCGGTCGCGCGGTGGCTGCGGCGGATTCAGCAGCTGCTTTAGCGCCGCAAAAATCATTTGTATGTCTTCGCTGTTCTGAATAACCTGCTTTTCCAATTGCTCCAATTTCAGGAGTATGTCCTTGTGTGCCAACAGCATCTCACGGAGTTTTACGAAGACATCGATAATCCTGATGCTCATCTCGATAGCCCTTCTGCTCTTTAACACATTGGAAAGCATCAAGATACCATGTTCGGTAAAGGCATACGGCAGGTACTTTGTGTGTGCTCCGTGTCTTAAGGTCGCAAATTGCGACCTTAAGATTTCGTTCTCTTCCCTGGTCAGCTCAAACATAAAGTGTGCTGGAAACCTGTCCAGGTTTCTATTCACCTCCCCCGAATAATAAAATACTTGCAATGATCCATTGCTAAGATAGAAACCCAAGGGTGTACTTACGAGACGTCGGGCAGCGGACGCCCTCCGGGCCAACCCGGACCAGGGCCGTCCTGGCCCCGGGCGCTCACGCCCCTACGGCAACTCGTCGTTTTGAACGCGCATATGCCCCGAGGCCGAATCGATGGTAACATTGTTGAAGTCCTGGGTCGCCTCCATGCCGGTGCCGTAGATGGTCTGGGTGACGCGGTGGATGGCGACGTCGCGGTGGGTGTAGAATTTGCCGGTGTTCTGGTCCCAGTAGAGGTCCTGGCAGTAGATCGTATCGCCCTTGGCGATGTTGACGATCTTGACGTGGTCGGCCAGGTAGACCTTGTTCATGGTTTCGTAGTAGATGCCATAGCGGGCGTCGAGGCGGCTTTCGACGGTCAGGAGGGAATCGTAGAAGTCGACGTGCAGAGAGTGGGGGAAAACGATCTTGGGGGTGTCGGGCGCCGCGTAGCGGAGCATAAAGGGCGCCAGCAGGCGGGCCTTCATGTGGCCGGACTGGCTGAGGTAGGCGTCGATCCCATGCCCTTCTTCGGGAGCGTTGCTGCGGCGGCCGAGGGCGGCGACCTTTTGC
>NZ_DATJIY010000073.1:0-28203 GCF_035492835.1 Dinghuibacter sp. | reverse complement strand
TAGGCTCGCAACGCGGTTTACTCCTCATCCTCCTCCAAATCCTCCGCATTGACATCATCCAAGTCAAGCTCCTCATCCTCCTGCTCATCGATCACGTCCTCTTCGTCCGCGGGCTCCTCGCCCTCGATGGTATCGTAGAGGTCTTCGTCCCCGGTGATGTTCTCGTCATCGTCTTCCGGGTCCTCGTCATTGCGGGGATCGCGGGGGCCTTCCATATCGTAGATGTCGCCGGTGGTGGGGTCCTCGGAGGGGAGACGGTCGACGCGGGTACCATTGCTGTAAATGTCGTTACGTTGTGTCATAGAATGGGTATTTATAACCCTGCCACAAACACCATACCGGGTCATTGGTCCCCGGTAATATATACCGCCCCGTCGGTGAACTGCCGGACCAGCTTCATTTGCTTGTGCGTCAGTACGTCCTGGAGCGACAATATGGCGTCATTCGTCCCATCGTCGAACCAGACAAGGTATTGGCGGCCCCCCGCGTAATATTGGGCGATCGGACCGGGGAAGGCTTTTTGGGGCAACAGCTGGCAGGAAAACCCGCCAAAGAAATATACGCCCTCCGGGGAGTTGGAATACAGCGTATAACCGGGTAAGAACGGGGACGGTCCCTCCAGGTATTTGACCAGGGGCGAGTCATCCCAATCGTCTTCGGTGTACCCGCCTATCCCCCCTTCGGCCACATCGGCATACCATTGATAATCGGCGAGGCATTGGCTGGACAATACCAATAACAAAACCGCCACCGCCGCGATCCGCCAGGCCACCCGGCGGGACAGCCACCCCAACGGAAACGCCAGGCTGAATACCAGCGGTATATATAACGGTGACAGAAGCCGGCTGTTGATCTCCTCGTACCGCGAGATCGTCGCGGACAACACCATGAACACCGAATACAGCAGCGAAAAAGCCAGACCGATCCGGATAAACGTAGGGTAATCTCCCTTCAACCGCGGTAGCCCGCGGGTCACCAGCAGGACCAGGACCAGCAGGATGACCAGCCCCACGATCAGACCCAGCAGATAGCGGGAATTGCCAAACAGGAACCAACCGGAAAAGGTGTCCCCATAATAGGAGATATTCCGGAGCAGGGGGGTGATGCCTTTTTGACGAGCACCGGTCAGCGTACCCGTGGCCGCGACATTCTGCCAGAGGTTCCACGCCAGCAACACCGACGAAACGACCCCGTATAACAAAACATGCCCGAAACGTCGAAATGACCACCGCCCCCGTTCGAACAACAACAACAGCCCCCCCGTCGCCACCAGCGTCACCCCCGCATACCGCATCGTACAAGACAACCCCGCCACAAAAGCCGCCAGCACCAGTGTACCCAGGCTATGCCGGTAAAGGTATCGCCGGAACGTGATCATAAACAACACTACCAGGACGATAAACACCGCTTCCGACCAAAGCATGATATAGACCTCGATCAGCGCCGGGCTCAGCACGATGCACACCAGGAGCAGGGGTTTGTACCAACGGTTGGGAAAACCCATCCGGTCCGCCATGTATCCGCAGAGCCCGATCAGCAAGGCAAAAAGCGCAGGGTCGAGGTACTGCAGGATGTCCAGCGGGTCCGCATGGGTGAGCCGCATCAACAGCGCCAGCAGCATCGGGTACCCGGCGGGGAAGTCCACCAGCGGATGGCTCGTATAGTCGATCAGCCGCCCCGATTGCACCAGGTTGTGCGCGGCGCTGACATAGGCGATGGAATCGGGGGAGACCCCCACGCCGCTTCGGTGTATGAACCAATAGCTGATGATAAAACCGGCGGCGGCGGGCAACACAGTAAAAGACCTCCGCAAGAGGCTGATCCGGGCTAAACCTTCCATCTTGCGAATGTACCAATTAGTTGAACCGCGCCGCGCTCAAAAAGAAAACCCCCGCGAGCAGCCCCAGCTGTACCACATGGAACCACCGGATCCGCGAACGCAAAACGACCGGCGAAGTGACCTTGTCCAGGCGGTTGAGCAGCCTGATACCGAGGATACCGTTGACGACGATCAGCACCACCAGGACCATCTTGATCCGGAACCAAAGCTGCTCGCCAAAGACGCCGTTGACCAGCGCCATCATACCGACCCCGGCCAGGATGAGGACGATTGCACCGACGCGCATAAATACGGGGAAAGACGCCATGACCTGGCGCGTCAGCAATGCCTGCGCGGGGTCGCGGTCCCAAAGCCGCCAGAATTGACGGAAGGCCAGCGCATCGGCCAGCGTGATCCCCGCGAAGAGCGTGAAGCCGACGATGTGGAGCGTGAGTAAGATGGAGTAGAGCATGGGTCAAATTTATACATCAATTTCGAAATAAAACATTTATTTTTACTACGAAAACGAAGCAAATATGCCCAATAAAACCGTCGATTTAGTCAACCTCTGGGCCGCCTTCGAGGCGAAATACCCGGACGGCAGTATCGAGGACTTCTGTCGCTATACGCTGATAAAAGAAAGGGAAAGCCGTCAGCGCGGCGACATGATGGGCGGCGTCATCCCCGCGCATCCGGACGCGGTCCTGCTCAAGCTGATCGGCCGGATACATAAGCTGAACGCGGCCTATGGCGTGGCGGCGCTGGAAGGGACCGGGTTGCACCAGCTGGAGGAGATGGGCATGCTGCTCACCATCCTCCAGCTGAAGAACCCGAGAAAAACCGAAGTCATCTACGCCAACCTCATGGAGCTCTCCAGCGGCACCGACATGCTCAACCGGCTCAGACAACGCGGATTCCTGAGCGAAACCGCGGACCGGCAGGACAAGCGCTCCAAGCGGCTGAAGCTGACTCCCGCGGGCATGGCCGCGATCGAACGCGCCACCGGCCGGCTCGGCAGGATGGCGCATATGATGATGATCGATACGCCCGAAGAAGACCAGCACCTGTGCGTGCAGCTGCTCCGGAACATGGAAATAAAGCTGGCCGCGCGTTGGACGCAGGACAAGACAAAATCCTTTGACGAGGTCTACAAGGAGCTAGTTCCCGCCGGTGTCCAGGGGGTCGTTAAGGATGCCAACGAACAGGATCGCGCCGCTCGTCGTTTCCCGGATCGTAAATAGAAAGGCGTGGTTGATGCTCAGCACCGGGGGACCGCCCGCCGAGGTGGTCGTTACGCCTACCACCGTTACCGCCGCGGCTTTGCTGCCGGTTTCGTCCACCTCGATGGCCGTCTTGTGGATCACGCGCGATATGGCGGCGGCGTCCGGCGCCAGGTCCGAGAGGTTGGCGCTGTCGCTAAAGGCGATGCCCATGCCCATTTGCGTAAGCGCCGGTTGCATGTTATCGATCCCATAGTCGAACTTGAAACGGGGCAGCGTTACGTCGACCCCTCCCGTATCGAGGTGTGAAGTCCACCAGGCGATCTGCGCGGGCGTCACCTCCCGGAGGAAGGTGCGGATGTCCCGGCCCACCGGCATGGCTATATCCATGACAAAGTGCTTACCCCCATACGGCAGCTCCACCACCAGCGCCGTATCGCCGTAGAGGTACTTCACCGAAACCGATTTGCCATAGGTCATGGTCGGCGCCGACTCGACCACGCCGTTCCCGGTGGTAAAGGAGCCGTCTTTGGTCAACCCCGGGTCGAAGCCGGAGCTCCATTGTCCCTTGAAATAAATGGCGTTGATCAGAAAGAGCGCCTCACTCGATTGGATCGATTTCAGTACCTGTGGTATCATCTGGTGCGTCGCATTCGAGACCCAGTCGTTGATGGTCGTCACCGCGGACCCGTCCGCGAAGTTCAACGACTGCGCCGTGGCCGAATAGCTTGTCTGGACGGTTTGCAGGAAGGCGGGGAGCGGTGTCATCACGGGGGCATACCAGATCGAATTGGCGGTCGTCATCGTCACCTGTGCGTCCTCTACCGGGAATTGCCGGATCAACGCCTTGGCGGTAGCATTGAGGTCATCCACCCCCAGACCGCCCAACCGGAGGGCCGCGCCGATCGAATCCCGGGTGGACCCCGCCGCCCCGTTGTCCGTCATCCCCAGCGCCATATAGATGCTGTACGGCGAGATCATCTTATTTTTCAACGCCGTGTCCTGGGCGTTCACCGCCTGGAACACGTCAAACGTAAACTGGTTTTCCGCGGCCATCACCCCGGCCCCCGAAGCGGGGAGCACGACGGTTTTGGCGTTATCGGGGCTGTTCGGGGCGCCTTTGTGGCAGGCCGTGCAGATCAGGAATAGAAAAACGATTCGTTTCATGCCTAGCATTTTCGTGCTTGACAATGTCCTCCGGAACAACGTTGCATCACGTCCCCAGCAACTTAAATAGCGCTTCGCGGTAGCTGTCGCCGATCGGGATCACTGCTTCGCCGATATATATCCTGCTTTTCTCTATGGTCTCGATTTTAGACAGCGCCACCACAAACGACTTATGCACCCGCACAAACCGCCCCGCGGGGAGCCGCTCCTCCATCGACTTGATATTCATCAGGCTCATGATCCGGCCGGCGGCCGTCTCTATAGACACGTAGTTTTGCCGCGCTTCTATATACAGGATGTCGTCGAGCGGGACGCGCTGGATACGGTGCTCCGTCTTGACAAAAAGCGAATCGTGCAGGGGCTCGCCGGCGGCCACGCGCGACCGCGCCTTTTCCACCGCCTGGTAAAAACGCTCAAAGGGGATCGGTTTCAGCAGATAATCCACTACGTCGAGCGCGTACCCCTCGAGCGCATAGTCGGCGTACGCCGTCGTAAAGATAACCGGCACGCGGCCGCCTGTCATGCGTGCCAGCTCCAGGCCGCCGAGCGACGGCATCTGTATATCGAGGAAGGCCAGGTCGACCGGGTGGGTCCGCAGGAATTCCAGCGCTTCGAGCGGATCTTCCGTCCGGAGCGCCACCGTCAGATAGGGCACCCGCGCGGCATAGGCTTCCAGGATGTCGAGCGAAAGGGGTTTGTCGTCCACGAGGATACATCGGATCATGCGTGTAGTTTAAGGTCCAGTACGCAATCGAACTCCCCGGGGCTTTCCTTTACTTCGAAGGAGTGCCTCCCCGGGTACAACAACTCGAGCCTGCGGCGCACGTTGCTCAGCCCGATCCCGCCGGTCCCGTCTTTTTGCTGCGGCCTGACCGCGTTGACCGCGTGGAGCCGGAAGCAACCGCCGGCCGCCTCCACGTGCAGACGCGCCGGTCGTAGAGGATCGTCGATCACGCCATGCTTGACGATATTTTCCGCGAACGGGATCAACAGCAAAGGCGCAATCTGAAACATATGAGCGTCCCCTTCCACCCGGAAGTCGATAAAGGTCCGTTGTTTGGAGCCGATCCGCTGGAGGTCCAGGTAGTCCTGCAGGTACGTCAGCTCCTTTTCCAGGCTCACCTTTTCCCTGCCGTCCTCGTAGAGCATATAACGCAGCAGCCCGGACAGCTTCAGGAGGGCTTCGGGCGCCTCGTCGCTTTTCTGGTAGACCAGCGCATAGATGTCGTTGATCGTGTTGAACAAAAAATGCGGGTTGACCTGTGACTTCAACAAGGACAGCTCCGCCCGGGTGCGCTCCTGGCTGACCCGCCCCGCCCGCACGACGAAATACGCCACGAGCCCGAACAGCACATAGTCGAAGGAAAACAAAATACAGTTCTGCACGTACCACCACACGCCGACCCGCCGGCCGAAATAATTATCCCAATGGAGCCAGGGGCCGAGGATGACGAATTCGACCAGGGCGCGTGCCAGGACCATGCCGGCACAAGCGCCGGCGAGCGTTAGCAGCGCCCGGACATACCGCGGTCGCGGGAACAGCGCCGGTCCGACCCACCCATAGGCGATATAAAACCCGGTCATCGACACCAGCTGAAAACCGATCGCCATCGCCATGGCGCACGTCAGCGCGCTGTGCCCCGACAGTCGCACCCATGCCTCTTCATAGACGTTACGGTGCTCCAGGAAGTCCCGCACGGCGCTGACAGCTATCAGCGTCCAGATCAGCCCATGCAGGGCGGGGAAGAGCCATCTTTTGTACATGCCGCTAAAGTACGGTGAAAGGCAGAACGATACATACCCGAAAAACCGGGTTTTGTCAATTAACCGCGCCCGAACGGGCCATCGCGCCGTTTCTTCAGCCTGTGAAATACCTCGTCCTGTTCCTGTTCTTATCGACCGGCGCCAGCGCCCAGCAAAACCTCACCATCCAGGTCAACGAAGGCACCGAGCTCATGAGCGTCATCCAGTTCCTGGGTGGCCAGCTCCCCACCCAGCTGTCCCCCTATAAGGAGGACGTAAAACGCTATTTCGTCGGCCATCGGAACGACCCGGCGGTCCTCATGGTCTTCAACTTCAGATTCCAGGTATACTACGACCTCGTCGAGTGCGGGCTTGCCTTTGACAACTTCCCCGACATCCGGGCGCACCATATCCCGGACAGCAGCTTTTGGGTCAAATACATCGGCCGGGATACCCTCGACCGTTACCTCCGGCTCTGTATGCAATTCTACAAAGACACCCACTTCCACGACTTCTTCGTGGCGCATAAGCCCATGTACGATCAATGGGCCCGGGGCCTGCGCGACAGCATAGCCGGACCCCTCCGCATCTTCGATAGCCTCATCAATACCCGGCACGACCACCATTGGCTGGTCTGTCCCGACCCGATGAACGGATGGGGCGCCCATACCATCGTCGCCAAACGCGTCAATCCCGCCTACCAGCAATACTTTATCTACCAGGTAGGCTATCAGGGCGACACCGATGAAAAAGGCCGGATGGTCTTTGGCGCCGACATCTACGACTGGGCCTGGCACGAAGGCACCCACGCCTTCACCGACTCCATACTGGAGCAGTATAAAACGGCCATCGACTCCCTGGCCTACCTCATGCCCACCAGTCCCGCGCTGGGTCAGCAAAACGTCGATACCTGGCAACACTATTTCAACGAGCTGTTGCCCCGCGCCGTCTCGGCCGCTCTTCACCGCCAGTTCCGCAGCGACGCCGCCTACCGGAAAGTTATCAGGAACGAGACCCGCAACGGCTTCATCCACGTCACCGCGGTCTCCGACGCGATCTATGACAACTTCGTCCACACCCGCCGCGTCACCACATTCGAAGCACTCCTACCTTATATCTTCGCCGCCCTCCGCTCGTATAAACCTGCGCCGGCCGGCTAGCGGTTTTTACTAACTTGACGGTATGAAACCGCTATACCTCGCGCTCCTGCTAGCCCCGCAGCTGGCAACCGCCCAAAAAATCACCACGTTCACCGACCCTTCGACCCAAACCCGTTGGTTGATGACCGACGTCGCCAACCTGGACCCTATGCTGGTCATAGCCGACCAGGGTATCTGCCGGGTCAACTTCCGGGTAGCCGGCGACCAGGTCAACCTCTACCTGCAGGGAAGGGGAGCCGCCATCGGCCCCCGCGATTTTATTGCCTTTTGCATGGACAAGGATACCGTCGTCGTTCATTCCACCGGCGCCCAGCCCGGCGGAACGATACCCAGCGCCGAAAATATCAGCCCGCTGCCCGTGCACGAATACGCGATGACCGCCGATGACCTCCGCCGGATGGCCCGCGGCGGCGACCTGAACCAGGTGCTGGTCAGCGACTTCCTGGGCATGCAGACGGTAAGGATCTCCGGCCACCACGACCGGCTGTCCGCCTACGCCACGGCTTTACTACAGGCGATGGGGAATTAGCGGATGCTAATATAAAATGAGCGCCGCGAGCCGCGTACACGAAATTATCATCAGCCGGATCGATGGCGACGGCAGGTTGCGCATCCCAGTACATTCCCAGGCCACATTGCAGCCGGTTTGCGCCGAATTGTTGAAATACTAGAAATCGAACTTCACCCGCGCCCGTATCCCCCAGGACGCGATACCCGGGTGGTCCAGGTAGGTCAGACGTTTGACGATGTCGACGCGCACCAGCTTGAAGATGTTGGTCACCCCCGCGCTCACCTCGATATAGGGGCCATTGTTGAGGGTATACGTCGACGTTACCCCGTTGGTCGTCGGGTACTTCATCTGGTCGGGCGTCAGCGCGGGGTTGTTCTCCGGCCGCACGCCCCCGTACACGATCTTGCCCGCGATCACCTCCCGCAGCTTGAGCCATTTCAAGAGGGGTATCTTGTTAAAGAAAAACCCGTTGAAATAGTGATCGATGTCGATTCCCGCGTAATGGTCCGCGACGAATTCCTGGAAGTTCATGAGGTTGTACTGGTCGATGTAATAGGCATACGACTGGTTCGCCGTCAGGATCGTCAGCAGCGGGAAGGGCAGCTTGCCGCCGGTCCAGCCCGCGTCGAAGGTCACGTCCGAATAGCCTATCGGCGACATATAGACACGCTTGTATATGTTCAGGTGGAGCGCGTCGTAGTTGTATTGTCCGTCCATCAGCCCCTTGAAGCCGTGCGCGTACCGGAGCGTAAAGATCGGGTATTTGTTGGCCACGGGTACGCGGCCGACCTTGCCCTGGTAGTATTCCTCGTGGGGCGCCCACCGCAACGTCAGGTTGAGCTCGGACGTCGACACCGTCTGGACCGAATCGTATTCGTTCGGGTTGAATTCGTACACATACGCGATCGAGCCGCCCGGGTGTTGCTGCCAATATCGGAAACCCAGGTCGTATGACAGGTGATTTTCGAATTCGTGCATGTAGTCGACCTTGAAGATGTCGTTGTAGAGCCACTTGGTGTTGTCTCCCCGCTTCAGGGAAGAGTAGCTGCTTTCTTCACTGAATCCGTCCATCTGGCCCGGGGTGCGGGTGTCCCGCTGGAAGCTCGCCGTGACATAGTTGAGCGGGAATTTATAGATCGACTTGTTGTTGATGGAATAGGTGCCTCCGAAATAATATTTCCATTTATCGTCCTTCGTACCGTACGCCACATAGGACTCGAAATAATACCGGGTACTGAGACGCGTGGTGCTCCGGCCCCCGAAACGCGGTTTGAAGCCTTCGACCGGGTTGTAGGTGTAGAACGTCGCGAAGGGGCCGATCTCGAAGGGCCCCGCCTTCTTATAGCCCGCCACGAGCAACGTGGCGTAGTCCATGATCCTTTTGTACGACTTCATCCCAGTCAGGCTGTCGATGTTGCCATAGGCGCGCGCTTCCGCTCCCGTCAGGGGAACGGTGCGCGCAGCCGCCCACTGGCTGTCGCTCAGGATCGCCGCCCCGGTAGGTATGGAGGTTCCCCCTCCCAGGTCGCTCACCCGGGCCGAACCTTCCCGCTCCGCACGTGTACCCGCGATGGCGCCGGTCCCCGGTTTTATCGCCGCGCCCGGGGCCTGGACCACCACAGCGGGTCCCTTGAACACCGAGTCGGGCAACGACGACGCCGACTTATAATTCGAGTAGGAAAACGCCCTTTCCCCAAAAGCGCCGATCCCGTTGGATGTAAGCCCGAAATCCGCGATCATGTCCGAAGAAGTCAGGAAATACCGCTGTGAGCTGTCCCGGGAAAATCCCAACGTCGCCCGGAAACCCCGGACGAAGTTGAGGTTGACGTGCTTGCTAACCTCCAGGGTGGCCTTTTTGACCGCATAGTGTCCGTCCAGGGTGACGTACAGCGTCCCCTTGAACAACAGGTCGTCCGGGTTGCGCGGCAGGAACGCCAACCGCACGAGGCGTATGCCATCCTCGGTTACCGTATCCTGTATGAAATACATGTAAAAAGTCGGCGCCGCCCCTGCCACCGGGCTCAGGAACTGGGTGGTAAAGAGTGAAATGTTGTTGTCGTAGATATTGATCGGCTCGTACATCCGGGTGAGGATGTTGCTAATCCCCTTCATGTCGATGTACTCGCCGAAGTTGATGCTTTTCTGGCCGACGATGATCGTCTTTTTCTTTTCCGGGGACTTCCGGAAATAATTATCGGACAATGTCTCCGAAAGATAAATCGGGATGAGCTTTTTGCCGGGATACTTGACCGTGTCCACGTTTTCGAACAAAAAGTGGAATTGCTTCAACAGTTTCGAATTCTGTATGAACTTGGGGATGTTGTCCATGGATACCTGCATCCGCTCGTATTCGCGGTAGCTGGCGTAGGGGTAGGACTTGACCTGGTTCGAGTCCTTGTGGTCGATGACCTCCCGGATGAGCTCCACGGCGGGATTGCCCTTGTTACGGTATTTGCTCTTTTTGAACTTGACCACGATCTCTCCCATGCTCTTGTAGGAGGTACCCAGCAAAATGGTCACGTGCTGTTCCGGCGAGCCCGTCAGCTTATACACATGATCCGCATAACCGAGGGAGGAAAAGGCCAGCGACCGCGCGCCGGCGTCGACGACCAGGCTGAACTGCCCGCTGGAATCGGTGAGCGTACCCTTTACGCCCTTGACCACCTTGACGCTGACATTGGATAGGGGGGCTTTGGAGGCGGAGTCCAGCACGAGCCCGGAAACTACCCGGACCTGGCCACTGACCTGCAGGCATCCAAAAACGATCAGGCACGTAGCTATTATATGAATAATAGTCTTGATATATACCATGTTGGTCGGTCTCCTATAGCGACGTATGCGCAGGTTGACATATACACCTGCCCGAGGGCCGGCCATTCGGGTGCAAGATAGGAGCCCCCGTTAGATTCTACAAAAGCAGTTCCATAAACTTTTGGTAAATTGTCGGCGCATCAACCGAGAACGTCCGACATGAACAAAGTCCTAAAGCGAATTCTTGCCTTTTCCTTAAAAAACAAGTATTTCATCTTCTTCGCCACCGCCGCCCTGGTCACCTGGGGGATCATCACTTTCCAGGCGATGCCGATCGAGGCGTTTCCGGACGTTACCAATACCGAGATCACCATCATCACCCAATGGCCCGGCCGGAGCGCCGAGGAGGTCGAGAAATTCGTGACCATTCCCCTGGAAATCACGATGAACTCGGTCCAGCAAAAGACCAGTCTCCGCTCCACCAGTATCTTCGGTCTCTCGATGGTGAAGCTCATCTTCGACGACGGCGTGCCCGACAGCTACGCCCGTCAACAGGTCAATAACCTCCTCCCCAACGTCACCTTCCCCGACAATATCCAGCCCCAGGTGCAACCGCCCACCGGCCCGACGGGGGAAATTTTCCGGTATACGCTCCAAAGCAATATCCGGGACCCCCGTGAGCTCAAGACCTTGCAGGACTGGACGATCGACCGGGAAATACGCGCCGTGCCCGGCGTGGCGGACATCGTCAGCTTCGGGGGCATGGTAAAGACTTATGAAATCCAGGTAAACCCCCAGAAGCTCGCAACCCTCGGCATTACCCCGCTGGACGTCTCCAACGCCGTCAGCAAGAGCAACGTCAACATCGGCGGCGACGTCATCAACGAAAACGCGCAAGCCTACGTCGTACGAGGCATCGGATTGCTGAACGACATCAACGAGATCCGGAATATCATCATCGAAAATATCAACGGGATACCCATTACGGTCAAGGACGTCGCCGATGTCCAGATATCCAACCTGCCGCGCCTGGGCGCGGTGGGCCGTACCGACCCGGCGGACAGCGCCCACCACCAGCAATACCTGGACAACACGGACGCGGTGGAAGGGATCGTCCTGATGCGTAAAGGGGAGAACCCCGACGCCGTCATCAAGCGGCTCAAGGCCCGGATCGAGCACATCAACGACCGCGTCCTCCCCGCCGACACCCGCATCATCCCGTTCTACAACCGCGAAGACCTGATCCACTACGCGACCCACACCGTGCTCCACAACCTCGTCGAGGGCATCCTCCTGGTGACCCTCATCGTGTCGTTGTTCATGTTCAACTGGAGGACCACGCTGATCGTGTCGATCATCATACCGCTGTCGCTGCTGTTTTCCTTTATCTGTCTGCACCTGATGGGGATGTCGGCCAACCTGCTCTCGCTGGGCGCGATCGACTTCGGGATCATCATCGACGGCGCCGTGGTCATGGTGGAGGGGCTGTTCGTGCTCCTCGACCACAAGGCCCGGGAAATGGGCTTCGAGAAGTTCAACAAATTGTCCAAGCTGGGCATGATCAAAAACAAGGGCGCGGAGCTGGGCAAGATGATCTTTTTCTCCAAGATCATCATCATTACCGCCTTGCTGCCGATCTTCTCGTTTGAGAAGGTGGAGGGCAAAATGTTTTCGCCCCTGGCCTATACGCTGGGCTTCGCCCTTATGGGGGCGTTGATCTTTACGCTCACGCTGGTGCCGGTGCTGGTCAGCGTGCTGCTGCGCAAAAACGTACGCGAGCGGCACAACCCGATCACCCATTTCATGCAGAGCATGGTCATGCGCGGATTCCGGTTTCACATGCGGAACAAGCGCTTCTCGCTGATTGCCGCCGGCGTCGCCGTCGTTGCCGGATTCTATTCTTATACCCTCCTCGGCTCGGAGTTCCTCCCGGAGCTGAACGAAGGCGCCATCTGGATGCGCGCCACGCTGCCCTACAGCATCTCCCTGGATACGTCCGTGGAGATTGCCCAGCGCATGCGCAAGGTCGTGGCCTCCTTCCCGCAGGTGAGTAAGGTAATCTCCCAAACCGGCCGTCCGGACGACGGCACCGACGTGACCGGTTTTTACAACAACGAATTCGACATCTCCCTCTATCCAATGGAAGAGTGGAACCCCAGGATATCCAAGGATTCGCTCATCACCGCCATGACCAAGGCCCTTTCCATTTTCCCGGGCGCGGACCTGAACTTTTCGCAACCAATCATGGATAACGTCGAAGAAGCCGTATCCGGCGTAAAGGGGTCGATCTGCGTCAAGATCTTCGGCGACTCGCTGGACTACATGGAAGCCAAAGCCGACAGCGTCAACGCGGTCCTGAAAACCGTCGCGGGCCTGGAAGACCTGGGCGTCATCCGGAACATCGGTCAGCCGGAGCTGGACATCGACCTCGATCAGCAAAAGATGGCGCTCTATGGCGTATCTACCCAGGACGCCAACGCCGTCATCGAAATGGCCATCGGTGGTAAAGCGGTCTCCGAAATGGTCGAGGGTATCCGGAAGTTCGACATCCGGATTCGCTTCCCGCAGGAATACCGCAGCTCCCAAACCGACATCGGCAACCTCATGGTGCCGACCCAGAGCGGTTCGAAGGTGCCCATCCGCGAAATCGCCACCATCTCCCGTAAGACTGGGCCCTGCCTCATCTTCCGGGATGACAACCAGCGATATGCCGCTATCAAGTTCTCGGTCCGAGGCCGGGACATGGGGAGCGCCATCGCCGAAGCCCAGGGCAAGGTCGACCAGCGCGTCCACCTCAAAAGAGGCTACAGCATGGTCTGGCAGGGTGACTTCGAGAACCAGCAGCGCGCTTCCAAACGGCTCGCCCAGGTTGTCCCCATCAGCCTGGCGCTGATCTTCCTGTTGCTGTACCTGATGTTTGGCAACTTCAAGGACGCCGGCCTAATCTTCCTGAACGTCCCCTTCGCCGTCGTGGGCGGCATATGGGCGCTCCTGATCACCGGCACTAACTTCAGCATCAGCGCGGGCATCGGCTTCATCGCCCTGTTCGGGATATGTATCCTGGAAGGCGTCTTGCTTATATCCGCGTTCAAGGCCAACCTTGAAAAAGCAAAAGGGGCGCAAAGCCCCTTGTACGCCTCGATCAAGCGCGGCATCGGCACGCTCGCGCGCCCGGTCCTGATGACGGCCCTCATGGCCACCATCGGCCTGCTACCCGCGGCGATATCCACCGGTATCGGCTCCGAAAGCTCGCGCCCGCTTGCCCGTGTCGTCATCGGTGGCTTGATCTGCGCGACGATCTTTTCGCTGATGATTTTCCCGATCATCTTCTTCCGGGCGTACCGGAAAGTCGATACCAAGCATGCCGAGATAACGGAGTAGCGGGGCTATTCTTTAAAGAAGATCGATTTTGCCATAGGCTCCCGGGGTGAGCCCGGACCGGTCCACTCGAGAACCACCGGGCTGTTCGCGGAGGCATCTTCGGGCTTGTATAAAAGACGGAAGTGGTGATAACCGGCCTGCAAACGGACATTAGCGGGCTCGCCGGCCCGGTCGCCATAGTCGTGATCGATAACCGTGGCTTCATCGATGCGCAAAAGACACCTGACGCTCGTAGGAGCGTAGAGCTGGTAGGACCCGTCCGCCGGCACGAGGATATAGGCGTCCATATAATAAAGGTTTGCACGCATCTCAAAGGTTTTTTGAGGGACCCTCCCGGGGACAAGGGCAGTACCGCTGGCGATCGGTTTCAAGGTCTCGATCTTCGGGATCCAGGGTGTCGCCACGCGATAGGCGCTCCACCGGATGCCGGACGTCAGGCGGCGGGCGACTTTAATGGCCGGCAGGAGGGCGCTGTCGTATGGACGCGGCGCCTCGGCATCCGGACGGCGTTGTTGCAGGACCCGTGCTTGCATTTGAAGCTGGAGGTCATGGTGGGTGGAAGCAAGATTGACCCTTTCGCCCGGGTCGGTCATCACGTCGTACACCTCGAATTCGTCACCGGCGGAGGCGATATTATAGCGGACACCGATGTAGTCCCCGACGCGGATGGTCTGCATTTGGTTCCGCGTGCGGTTGCGGTGACCGGGTCCGAATTCACGGAAATCAGGAGTTTTACCTTGAAAGTAGTATTCGATATAGATTTCGCTCGGTTGTCGATGCCCGTGGCCGGTGAGTGACGGTAACATGGAAACTCCATCCATACGCGCAGGGGCGGGAACGCCCGCGGCCGCCAGGAAGGTGGGCGCCCAGTCGTATGAAATGCCGGGGCTGCCGTCCACTTTCCCAGCAGGTATATGCCCAGGCCACCAGGCTATGGTGGGCATACGGATACCTCCCTCCCAGTTATCCCGCTTTATCCCGTCGAAAGGACCATAGCTGCCGAAGAAGGTCGGCAGGTTGGGCGCATATTGTTTGGGCAAATAAGACTCGATGGACGGGCCATTGTCGGATGTATAGACGACCAGCGTATTGGAGTCGATCCGCAGGTCCCGGAGGAGGTGCACAAGATCGCCTACCGCGTCGTCGATCCGGCGGTTGGCGGTCGCGTATCTTTTGTACGTGCCCGGCCAGGGTATGTCCGGCGTGCCGGGGTTCCGATCGTCGTCATAGGTGGCGGTGTCGTATGATGGGTATGTCCATGAATCTATCTTCCCGGACGCGGTATTGATCATTTGACCGGGTATACCGGTCCACTGGATGCCGCCATGCAGACCGCCGCCGGAGGGATAGGCCTGCGTCGGCAGCTCGAGTACGGCGTGCGGTGTTTCATAGGCCAGGTAAAGGAAAAATGGTTTGACCGAGTCTTTTCCGGTAACGTGCGCTGTGATATATTTCTTGGCGACGGCGGTCCAGAGATCGGCGGTATAGCATTTATCGAGCTTTCCGGCGATGTTGACACTGTCCTCCCATACCTGCTTGGGACCGTCGTACAATCCCTCTTTGGGGTAGTGTTCGTGGCCGTCGGCGTGGCGGATATAGCCGAAGAAATAATCGAACCCCCGTTTCAGTGGATGGCCGGGCCAGTCTGGCTCTTTGTCGGCGACGCCTTGCAGGCCCCATTTGCCGATGGCGGCGGTGCTATAGCCCAGCGCCCGGAGGGTGCCTGCCATGGTGTAATTGTCTTCCAGGACCTTGTCGAATTGGTTGTCGCGGACGTTAGCGTGACCCTGGCTGACGCCCAGCAGGAGGGACGCGCGGGAAGGTGCGCACACCGGCGCCGCGGAATAGTGTTGGGTCAGCATGGCGCCCCCGGCTGCGAGCTGGTCCAGGTGAGGGGAGGATTCACACGGCTTGCTCCTGTCGTGCAAGCCGGCGCGCTGATTTTGATAGAAGGCGCCCAGATCTCCGTATCCCTGGTCGTCGACCAATATGAAAATGATATTCGGCCGCTTTCCCTGGGCCTCGGTGGGCAGCGGAAGACCGGCGAGCAACAGGAATAACGGAAAAAGACTGGGCGCCTTCATGGTGTACGGGGGTTATGAATGGTAAAATGTGTAAGGGGCCTATAGCGATAAAAGCGGTATGAGGCCGGCCGTTCGATGAAAAAGGTGGCGGCGCCCCGGGCATTTACGTGTATACGGCTGACCTGGCCGCTTTCAAGGTCGGTCAGCTCCAGGTCCGTATTCCGAAGAAAGGCCAGGTCCAGGGCCAGAGAAGGTTTCTTGTTCAACCGTTCCCGGAACACGAGGAGATAGCCCTCGGCCTTTCCGGGAAGCACATCCTGGAAGCCCGTCCAACTTGCGTTATCGGGGATTTCGCCCACCGGGAATACATATCCGGCCGCCAGGCTGTCGCGGTGCCGCTTGTACACCCCGAGCAGATGCTTTACCTCCGCCCGGGCCTCGTTGGTGTAACAGTGGGTCAAGCCAAAGAACAGGGGACTACCCATCAACGTAATGGCGGTGCAGTAGGCATGGGAGTACCCGTAAGCATCGCTTTTATCCCGGGCTACGGTGTCGGGATCCATTACGGATAGCTGGAAATCACGCAGGTTCATGTATTTGGACAACTGCCACGCGTCCCGGAGGACGAGGTAGGGATGGTAGACCACATTGCCGGGTATGGCGGGTTTCCGGTTCTCGAGGTAAATGTTCCCGTATTCCCTTCCATAGAAGTAGCCCATCCGGGGCGCATTTTCCGTGGCGTCCCAGTTGATGCGAACGGTGTTTCCGGTGTACCGGACGAACCGCCTGACCTTTGCCATAAAATCGTCAAGCTTCGTTTTGGTGTTCAAATTCGAAAAATCGAGCTTGACATAGTGAAAACCGCCGTGGTCGTAGTTCCACCGGAGGTCTTCCTCCGGGATGGTCCATGCCGCCCATAGACCGAGCGCGACGTGCTGCTGTTGCGCAAAGCTCTTTACGCGGTCCCAGCCGTCGGGATACACATCGTACCGGAACAGCCCGGGGCCTTTCCCGGACAACACCGCGACGGCGGAAACCGCGGGTTTCCATTGGTTGTAATGGGAACCCTGCCAACCGTCGTCGATCTGCTGGACATCGATGCCCAGGTCGGCCTGCGAAGCGATCTCCTGGAGAATGCTTTCCTCCCGGGCCGCATATTGTCCATCGGCGGGCGTTTTGGAGTAGCCCCAGGTATTGGCCATCATGTACACGTCGCCGGGATGCACCGGGTACCGCTGGCGGTCGAACGCTTTCAATGCCAGCAGGGCATCGGTCGTGTCGCCTGTATAGGGGATAGTCCAGGTGGCCCACGCAAGCCTGAATGCGTCCCTGGACAGGTCCTGGGGCCCCATCCCGGCTCCCGTGATCAAAATGGAACCGGGCGCCAGGGTGAAGTTACCCGACCATACCCCCGGCTGGTTGACACATTTGTGGGACTCCTTTACAACTATCCACCCGGCTCCCCCCCGGTCGGTAACCAGACCGCTTGCCCAATCGACGGATGTTCCGGGAGTGAATGGAGAGCGCGCATCCTTCAAGATAAAGGTAGTGTCCTCATCCCGGTTCTGTGTATCGTTATAATAGCCGAAGGCGGTGATCGACCGGATAGGGTAGGGCACCGGAACGGACTCGATCTGTTGGTCATCCCTTGAAAGAACGGCATCCGCAATTGGATGGGAATTGGCTTTCAGCTCGAGCTGGGTACGGATGCCGGACCCTGGATACGCCCAGACGGTATGGCGTAGCCGCACACCCGCCTGGGGGTAATCGAATTCGCTGACCACGGCAATATACGGAGAGGTAAGACCGCTGTCGTTCCCGGTGTTGATGGTGGTGCCAAGCCATTCCGCTTGCCCGGTCAGCCCGAGGTTCCAATCGGCGGTGTTTTCCCCGGAAATGGACCCTTCGCTCCCGTCGGTCGCGGGACGCTTTGCACCTATGGTCAATCGCGTGGTCTTTAAACCGTTACCCGTTACTGTATATACCCGTACCATCCGCCCCGTATTGATGACGATCGTGCTGTCGTGCAGGCTGCATGCGGCAGTGCCCAGCCGGACGTCCTTTCCGGTATCGGCGGCCAGGACGGACAAAGAGAAGGCGATAGGGAAAAGAAACATCTTTGTAAGTATAGGTAAAAGGATTCCTGTTGCTCAATAACCGGGGTTTTGCGTCAACGCGGTGTTGAGTAATAATTCCTGGGAGGGTATGGGGCAAAGCATGTGATAAGACCGGACATTGGCGGCGCCCTGTGGGTTGCTGACGGAGTCGGCCTGGACGGCCTGCACCAAGGTGCCCCAACGGTTGAGGTCCCAACGGTTCTGGAATTCGAAGCTCAGCTCGTGAAGCCGCTCGTTCCGGACGGCCTGCCTGAAGTCGTCCTGGGAGAGCCCCTGAAGGTCAGGTAGCCCGGCGCGTTCCCGGATGGTGTTTATGTGGGAATAAGCGGCTGCGGTAGGCCCGTTCTGTTCATTTTCGGCTTCGGCGAAGATCAGGTAGGCTTCGGCCATCCGGTACACGATGGAATTCAATCCGCTGTTGCTTCGCGGTTGTCCCCAATCCATTTGCTTGTAGACATAGTGGAAGTTCGTGGTGACGCCGCCGGCGCCATGCCAGTCGTAATACGGCTCGCGAAGGTCGCCGGACTCGAAGGTCGAAAGGAAGTGCGGGGTCGATGTCTCCAGTCCGTACCCGGTCATGGTATAGCCGGTTACCGTGGGCTCGTCCAGCTGGCGGGGCATATACCGGTCGCTGAAGGAGTTGGGGTGCGTATTTTGGGTGAAGTCGATCTCCCATATATCCTCGGCGTTGTATTCATTGGCCTGGCCCCAAACATCTCCATAGGCAGGGAGGAGGTGGTTGCCGCCGCCCTGGTTGGCGATGATCGCGTCGGCGACAGATGCTGCATCCTGCCAGTCCTTCTGCCAAAGGTAATATTTGCATAGAAGCATGTCGGCCGCCCAGCGGGACGCGCGCCCGAGGTTGGCGCCCGTCCAGACGGGAGGAAGGTCGGCCGCGGCGGTTTTGAGGTCGCCGACCATCTGTGTCCTGATGGAGTCCACCGATGTACGGGGAATGTTTCCGCCTTCAACAGAGACGTCGAGTGGTGTAAGCCACATGGGTACGTCGCCCCAATAGCAGGTAAGGCAGTAATAGTAAAGCGCCCGTAGGAAAAGCGCCTGCCCGAGCACCTGATTGGCGGTATCTACGGATATCTTGTCGTTGCCGGTGACGCCGTTGATAACGGTATTGCAATTGCTGATGCCGGAATACAGGGTTTGCCAAATGGCGTCCAGGCTTCCTTCGTCCGCCGTGCTCAGTGTATAAGTCATGAAGTCGAACATCGTCTGACGGCCGGCGGTGGGCAACGAAATGCCCGTCCCCTGGTCCGACCAGTAACCAAGGTCATAGGTCGTTCCGCTGCCGTACAGGAAATAGCAGGTGGAATACGCGCCGTTCACTGCCTCGATGGCTTCGGAGTTGGAATTGAAGAACTGGGCGGGGCTGAGAAAGCTCTGGGGATGTTCCACGAGTTGTTTGCTGCAAGAGGGCAATGACGATCCTGCAACGATCAGCACGCTATATAACAGGGTGGAGAATGACACGCGCATGGGGTTCGCTTTTAGAATTTTAAGTTGATACCGAACAAGAAAGACCGGTTTTGGGGATATGAGGCCTGGTCGCCCCCGGCAAGGACGGGGCTGGTACCGTTGGTGCTGACCTCCGGGTCGTAGCCCCAGGTATAATGGTCGTGTATCCACAGGTTCGACGCGGTGAAGAAGAGGCTGGCATCGTGCATCCACTTGAGGTTTCGCGGGCTCAGGTTGTAGCTCAGCTGCAACGTTTTCAGCCGCAGGAACGATCCGTTCTGGACGGCGAAAGAGTAGGCCTGGGAATTGACGTTGATGCGTGCGTCCGCCCCGGCCCGGGGAATGTTCGAGGTCGTGTTCGACGGTTCCCAGCGGCCGGTGGCGATGGCGCCGACATTGGAGGCGTAATCACCCGCAAACCAGCGGGTTCCCAGTGAATTGATGACGTCGTTGCCATGGGAGTACTCGAAGTAGATATTCAAGGTCAGCCGCTTGTAGCGGAACAGCGAGCTGAAGCCGCCGAAGTATTTAGGCGCGGGGTTGCCGATGATCGTATCGTCGGCGGCGCCGTCGTACTTGCCGTTCCCATTGACATCCCTGAATTTGATGTCGCCGGGTACGAGGCTGGCCTGGTAGCCGGGCAGCGCATTGACTTCCTCCTGTGTATGGAATACGCCTTCCGCCTTCGCGCCCCAGAAAACCGGGGCCGGTTTGCCCACGATCAGCCGGTAACCGTCGGCGATATCGATAAATTGCTTGCCCGCGCCCAGGGCAAGTACTTTGTTCCTGTTGCCGGCGATATTGAACGAGAGTGTCCAGGCGAAGTCGCGCTGTTGTATGACCGTACCTGAGACCAGCAATTCGACGCCGGCATTCCGGGTAGACCCTACGTTCGCCAACCGCGACGAATAACCGGTGGTTCCGGCAATGGGAACATTGAGCAGCAGGTTGTAGGTTTTTTTGTAATAGGCGTCGGCATCCAACGTCAGCCGCCCTTTGAAGAACCCTGCGTCGAGCCCGATGTCGGCCTGATTCGTGGTTTCCCATTTCAGGTCGCTGTTGGGAATATTGCCGAGCGTATAGCCGAGTTGCTGCTGGCCGTTGAACCAGACGTTCGTCACTTGCAGGGACGGAAGGGTCGAGTAGACGGCGATGGCCTGGTTGCCGGTCTTGCCGTAGCTGGCGCGGAGCTTGAGGTCGGAGAACCAATGGAGGTCCCTGATGAATTGTTCGTTACCGAGCTTCCAGGCGACCGCGGCGGAAGGAAAAAAGGCGTACTTGTGGTTGGCGGCGAGACGGGAAGAGCCATCCTGGCGGGCGGACACGGTCAGCAGGTATTTGTCCTCGAAGGAATAGTTGGCCCGACCGAGCAGCGACGCGATCGTCCAGGCGGAATAATTGGATGAATTGGAAGCCTGTAGCGGATTTCCGGTGCTGAGGTTGTTGAATGTCAGGTCATCGTTGGTGAAACCGGCCCCCTTTGCCTGGAAGAATTTATCGACTTCGTGCTGATAGGTAAAGCCACCGACCAGGTCGACATGGTGTTTCCCGAAATCCCTGGTATAAGAGACGGTGTTTTCGTTTTGCCAATTGAAAGACTGGAGGGCGGACAATTGAGCCGATCCACCGATATTTTCCGCCAGGTTGAGGGGGAGGGTGCCGGGGGCGTACTGCTCGTTGGTGGAATCGTCCGCGTCGATATCGAAAGTGGACCGGAACCGTAAGCCGTTGTGGAAGGATGCCTCGAGGTACCAGCCGCCCAGGAGCGCGGTGGCATAGCTGTTATTGATCGATTCGAGGGCCGTGGCAACGGGGTTTTCGAACACCTGGCCGCTGAGGGGGCTTAAGATGGTATAGTTGCCCGTGGAATCTTTGACCGGGAGGCTGGTGGGTGCGGTTTTGAGGATGTCGTACAGGCTGGTCTTGTTGTTGTTGAACTTCGACCGGCTGAAATTCATGTCCGTTCCGAATGTAAGCCAGGGGGCCAGCTTCAGGCGCAGGTTCAGCCTGGTCTGGTACCGCTGGAACCCGGAATTCAGGATGATCCCGTCTTGGTTGAAGTAGTTCCCGGACAGGTAGTAGGTGACTTTCTCGGTACCGCCGGAAAAGCCGAGGTTGGCGTTCACCATCCCGGCATGCCTGGTGATCACCTTTTGCCAGTCGGTGTTGGTGACTTTGGAAACATCGGGATAAACCGGCGCGCTGTTGAACAAGGCCGCCCTCTCGTTTACATATTGGGCGAGCTGGGGTCCGGTGAGCAAGGATACTTCCTTCGGCAGCTCCTGGAAACCGGTATAGACATTGGCCGTTATTTCCGCCGTTCCGGCACGGCCGTGCTTGGTCGTGATCAGGATAACGCCGTTCGCGCCCCTCGCTCCATAGATGGCGGTTGCGGAGGCATCCTTCAGGATTTCGATGGATTCTATGTCGGCGACATTGATGGAGGTGAGATCCCCCCCGCCAATAAACCCGTCGACCACATATAATGGCTCGTTCGATGCATTGATGGAGTTGCCACCACGGATGCGGATGGTTGTGCCCGCTCCCGGGGCACCGCTGATCGAAGTGACCTGTACGCCCGCGGCTTTTCCCTGCAAGGCCTGGTCCACGCTGGCTACGGGGGCCGACTGCACGTCGCCGCCGTCTATTTTCGTCACCGATCCGGTGAGGTCTCCTTTTTTAACGGTGCCGTAACCCACGATGACGACCTGGTTGAGGGACGTGTTGGCGACTTTCATCCCGATGGCGAGGGTCGTTCTTCCACGAAGCGGGACTTCGCTGTCCAGATAGCCCACGTGCGAAAGGACGAGGGTGCTGCCGGGGTCGGGAATTTGCAGCGTAAAGTTGCCATCGGCATCGGAGACGGTCCCGGTCCGGGTGCCCTTTACGAGGACGGTAACTCCGCTCATGGGGGCCCCTTTTTCATCGGTAATGTGTCCGGTGACGGTTACCGGGGGCGGCGACGGTTCCGGGGTGGATGGCGCAGGCTCCTGCCGCCGGTTCCCTGGGGACCGGGGCTTGAGGACGATCATTTTGCCGATGATCTCATACGTCAGGGGAAGGCCGGACAAGCAGCTGTCCAGGGCTTGTCCGATGCCGGCGTCGTGAAGGGAAATGGTTAATTTGGGCGCCTGGCGCAGGAGTTCCACCTGGTAATAGAAATTGAACCCGGTTTGGCGTTCGATTTCCGTAAATACCTTTTCCAATGGCGCTTGCCTGAGGTGCAGGTTGACGGTTTGGGAAAAACCTGCCGCGCTTACCTGCATCGATGCCGTTAAAAGAAGGATCGCAGTCCCTTTCATAACCAACAGAGCTTTGGATAATGTCCGCCGATGGCGAAATGCGTTTGTGCAAAGTGTGCGAAATGGCATACTTTCGTCTTTAGTTTTGGTTAATCGATACTTTTCCCCGTAATCCCGGGAAGCCGGTCTCAACGACCGTATTCGGCGACCTGAACTACCGCCGCTTCGACCAGTCCTCGAAGCGGTTTTTTTTGGCGCCTGCGTTTTTGATGGTTGATGTTTTTAGTTCACTTCTATCTTTTTTCCTTTTATTGTAAAATGGACGCCGCTGGCGCCGATGATCCGGAGGATGGTGGACGCATTCAAGTCGAGCGGTATTTTGCCTTTATAGTGCTTATCGGGTTTTTCTCCCAGGTAAACGACGTCGAGGTCATACCACCGGGAGACCTGCCGAAGTATATCCTCCACACTGGTATTGTCGAATGCGAAATATCCGTTTTTCCAGGCAAGTGTCTGTTCTATGCTGTGCGCTTCCCGGACGTGCATATCCGAGTCCGGACCGGTCTGCGGAAGTACCGCCTGCTGGCCGGGGCGGAGGATGACGCCTCCGGTGGCGGAAGGCGACCGTACTACACGGACCGACCCTTCGACCAGCGTGGTGTTTACAACCGGTTCGTCGGCATAGGCATTGATGTCGAAAGCGGTGCCCAGCACCTGGACCAGCTGGCCGCCGGGCAGGGATACCTCGAAAGGCCGGTCCCTGGATTTTGCCACCTCCAGGTAGACTTCGCCGGTTACGCTGACCGTCCTTTGTTTGCCTCGAAAGCTCGCCGGAAAGGTGATGGACGAGGCTGCATTGAGCCAGACTTTTGTTCCGTCCGACAGGGTTAGCGCATATTGTCCGCCACGAGGAGTGGACAGTGTGTTAAGGCCGCCGGGGTCTGTAGTATTGCCGGTTTCCGCCGTATAGGTCAATTCGCCTTCCCTTAGTTTGCGGATGCGGCTATTCCCTTGTGTCGCGAGCTCGCCGTTCCGGCTGCTGTCGAGGACGATCTGCTGCCCGCCGGCCAGCGTCAGGGTTGCCCGGCTCCCTCCGGGCGGAGCGTCGTCCAATACCGCCTTGGATACGAAGGAAGCCTTCGGGGCGACATGCGGATGGACGAACCTGGATATATAGATCGCAGGACCGGCAAGCAGCAAGACGGCTGCCGCGGCGGCCAACCCATATCGCGGTATGGTCCGGCCCGGGCGGGGGGTTACCGGGATTGTCGCGGGCGACAGGCCAGTGGCGCCGGCATGCCTGAGAATGCCTTCTGCCATAGACTGCCAGCGCCCCTTGTCATAGGTGCCGTCTTCCGCTTGTTCGAGTCCGATCTTCTGCAAGTAGGGTGCCCAGAAGTCGTCTTGCGGATATTTTTGTAACAACGCAAAGAGTTCCTGTTCCTGTTCCGCCGTAAGCGTGTCTTCCAGGTATCCGGTCAGTAGATGATGTATTGCGGGGGATGGTTCCATATAACAAAGGCCTGTGCCGTACTATATAGACTCCCGGGCGATATGGAGGGACGGGTGGATGGAGAAATTTTTTTCTGGCGGCGGGCTATCGGTCGCGGAGAAGCAACAGGACCACGATCACGAGACCGGAGTCGAGGAACTGGCGCAAGTAGTCTTTTATGCTTTTCAATGCCATGACGAGATGATCCTTGACGGTATGGGGGCTAAGACCGAGCTGGGACGCGATCTCTTTGTGCGCCAGGCCGTCCTGCCTGCTCATGCGGAAGATTTGCTGCCGCTTTGGCGGAAGCCTTTGGATCGCGTTCTCCACCAGGCGCGCGAACTCTTCTTTTTCGAGCTCGGCGATGGGCTCTGGTCCTACCTGTTGGGACGTGGACCGGAAGGCGCCGTTATGTTTAATAGATTGATTTACATGGTTTCGCAAATGGCTCATCGAAAGGTTCGAGGCGATCAGAAACAGCCACGCGGCGGGTTGTTCCATATCGGCCACCTTTTTCCGATGTTTCCATAAGCGAAGGAAGGTCTCTTGTACGATGTCTTCCGCGACGACCCCGGAGCGGGTGATCTTTTTGACGAAGGGGTATAGCCTGGAGTTATAATGGTGGAAAAGCTGGTAAAATGCCGCGGCGTCGTCCCGGGCGAGCCCCTTGAATAGACTTTTTTCGTCAATGACATTATATCCGGACGGGCAAGACAAAGTTAACGGCGATTTAATGGACGAATATAAGACCCTGGTCACAGGCGGCCAAATATTCGGGCAAATACCAGTCTATAAATTTGGTAGGTTTATATCCGGTATCGGCTCCGGAAGCTTGCGCACGCTGGCCCGTGTCGTCATCGGTGGTCTGAGCAGGCCCGCGCCTAGCCCTTCTTCGCCGGCTGCTTGCTGGTGCTCATTTGCTGGTTGATGGTAAATAAGATGTGCATGATCAGCGGCTCCTTGTGAATACCCATATCCATGGTGTACTTCAGGTTTGATGCCCGCATAAACCGGCCCTGGATGTCATAGTCCGATGTGCCGCTACCGCTGCCGGTCGCCGTCATGGGTATCATAGCGTTGTCTCCCCCGTCCATATCCATCGCAATGACAGTGGTGGTATTGAAGTGGGCAACCCCGCCGCTGATGTTGACCAA
Organism: Dinghuibacter sp.; assembly: GCF_035492835.1. Taxonomy (NCBI): domain Bacteria; kingdom Pseudomonadati; phylum Bacteroidota; class Chitinophagia; order Chitinophagales; family Chitinophagaceae; genus Dinghuibacter; species Dinghuibacter sp. Next base: position 2,952 of record NZ_DATJIY010000073.1, on the reverse strand, counting down.
CGTAAAGGTCGTCTGGAGCTTCATTTTTATCGCCATCGGCCCTACCGGGAAAGAAAGGGGGGACGAATACGTATAGGAATGACCGGGCGTGATGTCGAATTCTGGTATACGCATCTCCGAGAACATATTGTTCATCGTCGTCACCATCAATTTGGAAAAGGCCGGCTCCGGATTATCCGTAACGATCGAATCAAAAACGGGCCAGCTATTCGGTTCGACATGACCCAGCACCATCCGGAAAGGCAGCGTCTGGGCCGAGTCATCGCTCCCCATATGCTGGACCTCCATCCGGATCGGCGATCGGCTGGTGGCGGGGTCCTGTGGGCCCGTGGTAAGCGTTGACTGCAAATGGTTGGCCATCCCCTTGGCGCCCATGGCCGCGAATTTGGCGGTATCCATTTGGGCCTTGACCTCGTCGCTGCTGCTGTCGAGGTTGAAATGGATGTTCGTCTTCTGTGTCAGTTCGATATTGTATACGGTGTTGGGGTCGTAGCTCAGTTTGAAGTGAACGGTCTGCTGGGCGTGTGCGGCCGCCGCCAGCACCAGTCCCGCTGACAGCAACAAAGATTTCGAGGTTTTCATGGCATGAATATAGCGTTTATCGACGATAAGCCGCCTGTTCCCCCACAGTATACGCCCCGCCCACGCAATAGGCGTAGATAGCGTCCTCGGGACGGATCCGCTGGTTGGCCCCGATGACGACGCCGGAGGGCGCGACCCGGTTGAGCGCCCCATCGATCCGGTACATCGGCTCGAACCGGGATACCGGGAAGTCCGAGAGACTATCGTGTATCGGTCGCACCGCATTAGCCCCTCCGCGACCCGCGCAATTTTCCGTACCTTCGCCCCGCAAGCCGTGCCATCGCCTCTGCCCCCGCGGCAGGGGAGGAAAGTCCGGACAGCGCAGGGCAATCCACCGGTGAACAGCCGGGCTCCCTTGAGCAGGAGACAGACAGTGCCACAGAGAATGACAGCCGGCGTTCGCGCTTCATGGCGCGCCGACGGTGATGGTGAAAACGTGGGGTAAGAGCCCACGCGGTACGGCAGCAATGCCGGGCCGGGGTAAACCTTGGATGCTGAAATGCCACGTACATGTGCCTCGAAGGGCGGCTCGCCCGAGTGTCCGTTGCCGTTAGGCCGCGGACCGGGTGCAGGGGTAGGCAGCTAGAGGACGCCCGCAAGGACGTTCCCAGATAAATGATGGCAGCCACGTCAGTGGAACAGAATCCGGCTTATAAGCTTGCAAACACTTGGGGGCGCCTCACGGCGCCCTCTCCCTTTTAAACCTGCCGGGGGCCATACGGTCTAATCTTCGTAATATTGCCTACACTTTGTTAACCTAAAATCGTGACCATGAAACGACTTCTCTGGGCTACCTGCGGTATTTTAGGCTTATCCGCCCTTGGTTGTACCAAAAGGTACTACAACACCACCCCAAGCCAGACCATTTATGCCCAAGCGGACAGCACCTCCTGGGTACAGTATCCCTCGACAAACCCCAACTCCTGGGCCATTGACATTTCAATGCCGGAGATCACCGACGCCGTCAGCATCAACGACAACGTCTCCGTCTTCATTTCGTACAACTATGATGCCCAGAACACGTCCGACGTCCAGTTCGACGCCATCCCGGAGGTGTACAACAATTATTCGTATAGCTTCACGTACCAGACTGGTCACGTCGATGTCTATGCCCAATCGCCTTCGGCAACGCTCCCCCCGGCCACGCCCGGTAAAGTATGGATCAAGATAGTGTTGACGCCGTCGAATCAGTAGATCCAAATAGAACGGCCGGCCTTATGACAGGGCCGGCCGTTTAGCCTGGTGAAAGAATATTTTACTGAACTGAAGGCGTTAGCACGATCTTCACCTCGATATTCGCCGGATTGGTTGCCGGCACGCCGCCCGAAGGGGTTTGGACATATAAGGTGAGAAAACCGTTCCCCTGGGTTACGCCGTACAAATAACTGAATGAATAACCGCCATACACTTCCGGGATGGTCTCGAAACTAAAGTCTGCCGCAGTAGGATCGTCATAGGAAATACCTACCGACACATCGTAGTTTTGCGCGACGTTGGACGTGATCTCCGGCATGTTTAGATTAACGGCCAGGGAGGTCCCGGCCTGGTCAACCGTCCAGTCGGTGCTTTTAACAGCCGTGACGATCGTCTGACTCGGAGTCGTGTAATAATTTTTCTTTGTACAGCTTGTAATGGTAACGGCCATAAACAGGCAGGATACCCATAGGAGTGTTTTCATAATGTTCTAGTAGTAGTTAGGAGTTGTTCAATGTAGTTACAGCCGCAATATTACGAATAAAAACGTTAAGGCTGTATTTCGTACCGCTGACGGAAGATATTGATGTGGTGCCGCATGTGCCCTACGACGAGGTAGGCGATCGTCAGCACGTCAATGTCTCTGCCGTTGGCGTTGCCCGTGCGTTCCCAACAGTCATCCGTAAAGCTGCAGAAGAGCAGGGTCGTCGCCCGCCGCACCGCGTATAGCTCCTCCGCGAGGTCCGCGATCGTCCGCTGGCTGGCCATCGCATTGGCCGCATAGGCGTTCTCCTCCCAACCCGGCAGCGGTGTCTTGTCCCCCCGCGCGATCCGCAGCGCCCTGTACGCAAAGATCCTTTCCGCATCCATCACGTGCTGCAGCGACTGCGCCACCGTCCACTTACCCGGCGCGTACGCAAAAGACGCCTTGGATGCATGAATATTGGGAATCAGCTCCTTTATCTCGAGCATATTATTCTCCAACGCAAGAAAGATGTCATTCTCCGGCACCAGGTCGATATAGCCCTGGTAAAACGCCGGTTTCTCTGGTGTAACTGGTCTGGCCATAGTACTTCAAATATACCATTTTCCCGGCCGCGCCAACCGTGCGCATGGCACCTTGGGGTGCGGGCTGATTCAGAGGGCCGGTCAGGCCTTTTTTTCTCTGTTTTGCGT
>NZ_DATJIY010000072.1:0-55570 GCF_035492835.1 Dinghuibacter sp. | reverse complement strand
GTTGGACCGGATCGTCACTTCAGCGAGCTCTTTCGTGCTTTTGGCGATCGTGATCTTGTGGAGGACCAGGCGGTCGCCGAGGTTGAGGACGTTGCCTTTTAACAGGGTCGTCTGGGCCCCAACCGCGGACACTGTTATATCGTAGGTACCGACCGGGAGGTCGCGTAGCTCGAAGTAGCCCTTTTTGTCGGTGACGGTGTTCGTGGCAAAACCGGTGGTGGTGTTTTGGACATTGACCGTGGCGGCCTCCATCGGCTTGCCGGCGTCGTCGTAAACGAAGCCGCTGATGGTGGAGCCCGAGGACTGGGCCAGGAGGGCGGCCGGGATCACGGCCGACCATACAAACAGGAGTAGTGAGCAGCAGAACTTGTTCATTCGATTGGGTGTTAGCGTTCTTTTGGTGTGGCTGCCCAAATCTATCTACAGTTTTTGCTCAGTATTCCTATCGGTGATGGAGTTAACTATAAAGTAAACTAATGTTTACATAAAAAAAACAATGGGGAGCAGGGGCATTCCGCTATTCGGCCATGGCCGCGGTTATCCGTGCGGCCAGCGAGTCCGCCCGCCGGTAGTCGTCCAGGAGCTCGCGGCGGTTGTCTACCCTGAGCAGGACGATGTTCCGGAATTCGTTGTCCCCGGGCGCGGGGACCGCGCGAGGGCCGCCCGTTTGCGCGCCCGCGCCGCGAGGGCCGCCGTCCAGGGCGAACCGGTGGAAGAGATAGGGCGCGGCGATATCGATGACCGCCTGTTTTTCGGCGTCCTGGGTCTCCTTGATGGTCTGGGTGAGACTATAATACGTGAACAGGAGGTTCTTGAGAGATATGTCCGCGATCAGGTGGAGGTTGCCCGAGCTTTTGAGGTCGGAGAAGGTGGCGTCCCGGGTGGTGAAGCCGGGGCGGGCCAGCAGGCTGCGGAGACCTGTATCGGTGACCACGGGCGACGGCTGGCCGTACAACAATACATTCCCGGTGGCCGTTACGGCCGTCGAGCCCTTTATGGCATAAGCCAGGGTTTGGCGGTCCGAGTCGATGTCGGCCTTTAGGTTTTTGAGATAGACCGCGGCGAGCCGGTCCTCCTTCTGTCCATCCCGCCATTCTTCCAGGGCCAGGGTAATGGTGATCCCCAGGATAATGACGATGACCTCGATGAGGTATGCGGGCCACATCTCCGCCAGGAGACGGAGGATACGGGAACCTTTGCGCGCGGGCGGCCGGGGGTGTTCGAGTTGTTCTTCCATGAGTCGTAGCCAGGACATGATTTATGGTTTTGTCCACTGTGGCAGCGGCGGGAACAAGGTACCCTTTTTTGTGCTATCTTGGTTGTCCACCTATGTTCCGCCCCGCCGTCATCAAAGCGGACGGCCCGTCCGACGAGTCGCTCCGGAGGGATTCCAATAAGGGGGTAGCGTGCCCGCGGGCGTTATGCACCAAGTTTCCCTACCTTTACGCCCGTGACCCCTGAAGAAAACAATACCTGGCGATCCATACAACAAAAAGACGGGCAGGCTTTCGAACGCTACTATAAGGAGCACTACACGTTCTTTTTTCTCACGGCCTGTAAGTACCTCGGGGATGCCGTCCCGGCCGAGGAGGCGGTCAACGACGTCTTCCTCAAGCTCTGGCAGGAGGCAGACAGGATCGAGCTGCGGTCTTCGCTGAAGTCCTACCTCTACCGGGCCGTCGTCAACCGTTGTCTCAACCTGCTGGACAAGCACCAACGGGAGCGCCGGCGACAGGCCACCGGTTACCGGCCGGAGGAAACCGAGGAGTCGAAAGCGATGGAGGACCAGGAGCTCCAGCTTCGTTTGTACAAGGCCATCGACGAGTTGCCGGAGCAATGCCGGAAGGTCTTCTGCATGAGCCGTTTTGAAGAATTGAAACAGCAGGAGATCGCCGATCGCCTGCACATCTCCATAAAAACCGTTAAAAACCACATTACCCAAGCCTTACGGCAACTTTCCCGGGTCCTGGATGAATGGAACTCCCCGCTCCTGTGGGCGGGGGCGATCCCGCTTTTTTTAGCGCTTCAGCACTAGGCCCAAGGAAGGTTTTTTCTGTCTTATATTGGAACCAATGGAATTTGATGACAACGAAATACCCTGGTCATTGATCGCTTCCGCGCTACAAGGAGACTTATCCCCGGAGGAAAACCGCCGGTTTACGGAATGGATGGCGGCATCTACCGCCAACCAGGAGACGTACGGGCGTCTGGAAAGGGTGTGGAAAGAGGGGATGACGGACTATGAGCTGTACCAGCGGGCTAACGCCGACAGGGCGTGGGGCGCGCTCCAAGGGCAGATGGGGGCGGCGCATGCGCCGGCGCCGGTGGCGAGGCTTTCCGGGCGACGTCCCTGGACGGCTTTTTCCCGCCGGCCCTGGGCGTGGGTGGCCGCGGCGGCCGTGGTCGCGCTGGCCGCGGGCGCGACCTGGTGGGGTCTGTCGGGGAAAGGTGCGGTGTACGAGACCGTCGCGGCGGCGAAGAGCATAACGCTGGCGGATGGCACGACCGTTTCGATGCAGCCCCGGACCCATTTACGCGTTACGCGTGACCGGACCGTGGTCCTGCTGGATGGGGTGGCGTCCTTTGACGTCGTTCACCGGGAGACGCAGCCCTTTACGGTCGACATGGACGTGGCGCGTATCCGCGACATCGGCACGAGCTTCACCGTGGCAAAAACGCCGGACAGTATCGAGGTGCGTGTCGCGGCGGGGAAGGTCGAATTCACCCGCAAAGGAGGCTCCGACGCGCAAAGGCCGTCCTCCGGCGACAGCCGGATACTCACGGCCGGGGACACCTTATGTTTGTATACGGGTATCGGCCGCCGCGGGCAAATAGCGGTCAGGGAATCCCTCCGTTTCGACGACGCGCCCCTATCGGCAGTGGTCGACGCCCTGCGGGCGCGGTATGGGAAGGACATCCGGCTGACGGACACAACGCTCGCCGCCAAAAGGCTGACGGTCCACCTGGATGGCGCCTCCCTGGCCGGCGACCTGGAGGTCGTATGCGCTTCGCTGAACCTGGACAGCAAGTCGTCCAGCGATGGTTATATTCTCGAAGAACGGTAATATAAAATAGTTTTTGGGGCCCCGAACGTTTGTATATCTGCTACTGCTGGTTGTATTACCCTTGCGTTCGCTCCTGGCGCAAAGGGCGGATACCGTCGTCACCGTAACGCTCCGGGACAGCCCCTTCCGCGAGGCCTTGTCGGTCATCGAAACCCGGATTCCTTTCAAATTCGCTTTTTCTTCGGAGCTGGCGGCGCGACAAAAGAACGTCACGATCACTGCGGTACGGGAGCCGCTAACGGCTTTCCTGGCGCGGTTGTTCGCCTCCGGCGCCATCGGCTACCGGGTCCTGGGCGATCAGATCGTCCTCCGGGAGACGGCCGCCGCGCGGACCCGGATCACGCTCAGCGGCTACGTCCGCGATGCGCGGAGTGGCGAGCCGCTCATCGGCGCGAGCGTATATGTGGCGGCGCCGCAAACGGGGATACTCACCGACCGGTTCGGGTTTTATTCGCTGACGGTGACGTTTAACCGCGTCGCCGCAGGCACGGGCTCAGGCGAGACGGGGGGCGCGGGCGCGGCGGCGGCCGACACGATGGGGATTGAAGTCTCCTATGTCGGCTATAAGACGCTGCACCGCCCTATAGGCGGCTCCGGCGCGTTGTCCTTCGAGCTCGAACGCAACGACGCGCGGGAGGTGATCGGGAAGGTGGTCGTCACCAGGGACGAGCGGGAAGACAACGTCAAAAAGAACCTCACGCAGACCGAGCTGACGGCGGATATGATCGGCGCCGCGCCGTCGGTGAGCGGTAACGGGGATGTGATCGGCTCGGTGGGGATGCTGCCGGGGGTACAGGCGGGCATGGACGGGTCCACTGGCTTTTTTGTCCGGGGTGGGAATGACGGGCAGAACCTGGTGCTGCTGGACGACGCGACGCTCTACAACCCCAGCCATATATTCGGGTTGGTGGGTTTGTTCAACCCGCCCACGGTCAAGTACGCCAGCCTGATGAAGGGTGGCTTCCCCGCGGCCTACGGCGACTATCTCAGCTCGGTCCTGGACGTGGTTACCCGGGACGGGAACAACCGGCAAACGGGGGGCTCCGTCCAGCTGGGCACCGTGTCTTCGGGGGCGACGCTCTACGGGCCTTTACAAAAAGACAAGTCATCCTATCTCTTGTCCGCTCGCCGGAGCACCACGGACTTCGTGCTACGGCCGTTTTTGAACGGGAACTATTTCAGCCACTACTATTTCTACGACGTCAACGCCAAGCTGAGCTTTCAGCTGACTCCGCGCGACCGCCTGCTGGCCAGCTTCTATACCGGGCTCGACTACAATACCTATAGCGGGGACTCCGCCCGGGTCACGGGGATCGACTATGCGATGCACTTCGGGAATACCGCGTTTACGCTGCGGTGGAACCACCAGTATTCGGGGCGGCTGTACGGTCGCTCTTCCATCGAATACAACCGGTACCACCAGTTCCTGTCCGCCACCGAAGAAGGCTTTTTCGCGCAACTGTATTCGGGGATCCGGGACGTACACGCCAAAACGGAGCTCACCTGGTACGCTTCCGGCGCCCATAAGGTCGGCGGCGGGGTAGACTACCTCTACCAGCAGCTGTACCCGGCTTCGTTGTCCGGCGCGATACCGCCGCCGGATTCGACGCTCAACATCGTCCCATCCGGGATACCGCCAAAGCGGCAAAGCAGGGTGGCGGCCTTTGTGAGCGACGACGTGAGGCTCGGCAGCCGGTGGAAGGCGTCCGTGGGGGTGAGGGCTCCGTTTTTCTTAAAAGACAATACCCGGTATTTTTCGGTGGAGCCGCGGGTGTCGTTGTTGTATCTGATCGATGCGTCGACGAGTATAAAGGTGTCCTATACCGGTATGCACCAGTACCTGCACCTGGTGCAGAGCTATAACGCGTCGTTCCCCGCGGAGATATGGATCGGGAGCAGCGCCCGGGTTCAACCACAGTCGTCGCAGGAAATCACGGCGGGGCTGTTCCGGAACTTTTCGGACAATACGTTCCAGACCAGCATCGAGGGATACTATAAGCAAATGGGCCACCAGGTCCTGTATGGCGGCAAGGACACGCTAGCCATCGACAACACGATCGAGGAGTCGCTGATCTTTGGGCGGGGCTGGAGCTACGGGGCCGAGCTGTTTGTCCGAAAGAACCGGGGTAAATGGACGGGGTGGCTGGCCTACACGCTGGCCTATGCCAACCAGCGGTTTGACTCGCTCAACGAAGGACAGACCTTTCCGTTTGCGTATGACCGAAGACACATGCTGGACCTGTCCACGGCCTACGCGCTCACGCCCCGCTGGAAGGTCGCGGCCAATTTCCTGGTCGCCAGCGGCCGGGCGTTTTCCCTTAGTCCGGACTCCTCCTATATCATAAACCCGGGGCCGGGACGCAGCCCGCTCTACGATAACCCGGGTAAGGCCAAGGGCCAGGGACGGGGTAACGGCGGCGGCCGAACGAAAAGCTCCCTCGACGTCGTCCAGAACAACTACCGGTTGAGTCCGTACAATCGCCTGGACCTGAGCGTGCACTACCTCAGGACACGGACGGTGGGCGGCCGGCTCCGCGAAACCGAATGGATATTTTCCGTGTATAACGTCTACGCCCGCGCGAATAATTCGCTCGTGTACCGGACCCTCGATCCGGCCACCAGGACGGTGATTGCCAAGCAGTTACCGCTCATTCCGGTGATACCCAGCCTTACATTCAGCACAAAATTCTAGCAGCGCGCGGGCAAATTCCGGCGGCGCGCGGATAAAATTTTTGCGGAGCGCTTAGGACCCCGCGCGCATTATTCTGTCTTATATAAAAGGCAAAGGCTCATTCAACAATACATGGTTAGGGCTCTTTTTAACTTATTAAAATGTCATCCGGCATGAGAAAGTTGTTCTTCATAATGGCAGGAGGCTTATTTTCATTCGTATCCTGTACCAAGAGTAGCAGTAACGGCAACGGCGGGGCCGGTCACCTGGAAGTCAGGCTGACCGACGCCCCGTCCGTATTTGATGCCGTCTATATCGATGTGGACCGCGTGGAAGTCAACGTATCCGCCGACACCGGCTCGACCTCCGGGTGGCAGACGGTGCCCCTGTTGCGGCCCGGTCTTTATAACCTGCTCGACTTCAGGAACGGTATCGATACGGTCCTGGCCGCAGCCGACCTTCCCGCGGGAAGGCTATCACAGATGAGGCTGGTGTTGGGCGATAGCAACTTCGTGGTGGTGGACGGCCAGCCCTATCCGCTAAAGACGCCATCGGCGCAGCAGTCCGGTCTCAAATTCAATATCGACGCCACGCTCACCAGCGGTATCGTCTACCGCCTTTGGATCGATTTCGACGCCGGCCATTCCATCGTCACTACTGGTAAGAGCACGTATATACTGAAGCCGGTGATCCGGACCTACGCCGCGGCGACGGGCGGCAGCATCAAGGGTTATGTGCTGCCCGCCCCGGCAAAACCAACGGTCTGGGCCATCCAGGGTACGGACACGCTGATGGCTTTGCCGGATACCGCCACGGGTTACTACTTTTTCGGGGGCGTAGCCGCCGGGCCATGGAGCCTGCGGTTCCAGGCCGCCGATACCACTTACGCAGATACCGCCGTAGCAGTTACCGTTACCACCGGCGTCGTGACAGACGCGGGGACAATGACGTTGCGCCTGCGATAGAGCGCCGTTTTTGAGGCCCAGGGGCCGCACCAAATCCGATCCTATGACAAAAACGTTACGCAACCTTTTTGTATGCGTCTGCGCGTTACCGTTGTATGCGCATGCCCAGCTCAACAACGGGGGGCTGTATGCCCTTTTTGGCGTGGATGCGGACACCCGCGCCAATTGGATGAAGTACGGCTCCCCTACCGGGGCCGTTATTTCGGACGACTGGTTCGCGCCGTCGGGGACGGGCGCTAACGTCATAGATACCACCGGCGCGGCCTCGTACCGGGCCATCCTGCAGACCGGCGCCAATATCTCCTTCAATCAACGCATGGCGGCGCTGCTGTACGCCAAGGTCAACGGTAAGCTGTGGCTGGACGCCGTCTATGGCCGGGACTATGAAGCGGCCTCGTCGCTAAAGGATTCCACGACCTTCACCAACGCGGCCAAGAACGGCGGCAACCCGAATACCTGGACGGGAGGCGTCACCAACACCCCGGATAAGAACGACCTGGTCGATATCTACGCGCACATGCGGCGGGACGGTGTCGACGTACACGACTCCCTTTGGTTGTTCACGGGTGTGTCCACCTACGGCACCACGGGCTCCAGCTACTTCGACGTGGAGCTGTATAAGAACGCGTTTTCCTACAACGCCGCCACAGGCGTCTTCTCCAGCGCGGGACCGGACGCCGGGCACACGCAATGGCTGTTCGACGCTGCGGGCAACATCACGCAGACCGGAGACATGATCATCGCGGTCAACTATTCGCCGGGGTCGGCGCCGGTAGTGGACGTCCGCATATGGGTCGCCCGAACGGTACCCGGCACCGTTACGCCGGCCTACTTCAAATTCACCGGCTCCTTTAATGGCGCCAGTATCCTCGCCACGTTTGGTTATGCGTCCATCGTGTCCAAGTCGGGTACCACGGCCTGGGGTGCGGGTATCTCCAACTACTCCGCGAGCGCGGCCCAGGACACGACATACGCGACCCCCTGGGGTACCGGCGCGCCCACCGGCAGCGCCGACTGGTCGCCCACCTACCTGTCGCAGCAATTCATGGAAGTCGGTTTGAACCTAAGCCGCATCGGCGTCGACCCGGCCATCTACTCCACGCTCAGTCCCTGCCAGGCGCTGTTCTCCAACATCTTTTTCAAATCCCGGTCCTCCAATTCCTTTACGTCGAATATGCAGGACTTTATGACGCCGCTGGTCTTTACGCGCAATCCCGTGCTGGATTTCGGCGTGACGCCGGACACCCTGCGGTGCAACCATACCACCGGTCTCGTCAGCCTGACCGACACGACCACCGCAGCGTACTATTCCTGGACGGCGCCCTCCGGCGGCATCTCCGGGAGTAACGGCGACAGCTCCTCCGTGGTGGTGAGCCAGCCGGGTACCTATATCGTATCCGCATCGCCGGCCGCGGGTTGTCCGGCCACACGGGTGGATACCGTCGTCGTGCCTATCGATACGGTGCCGCCGGTCGCCACGGCTTCGGCCGCGGTGTATGGTAGCCAGCTACAGCTCTTCGGTGGAGCTGCCGGGTTGTCCTACCAGTGGACGGGACCGGATGCGTTTGCCTCTTCATTACAAAATCCGGCCACGGATACGATTTGGGGACGCTATGGGCTAACGGTGGCCTCCCCGCGGAACGGGTGTACGGATACGGCGTCGGTGCTGACCTCGGATGCGATGCTCGTCGTGTTGCTTACGAATAATTTGTCCCTGAGCGGGGCGTTTTCGGAGGGCGTCGTGGCGCTGCATTGGGTAGACATGCATCCGGCCGTGTCGTACACGGTCGAGCGGATGGCGCCCGACGGCGGGTTTGTGTCACTGGGAACGGTGTATACGCTGTTTTTTACCGACGGGCATCCGCTGCCCGGTAATAATTCCTACCGGGTCAGGGCGGTGTCGCCCAGCGGCGAGGTCTACTATTCACCAGTGGTCACCGTGTTGGCGGTCGTGCAGCGCCTCTACGTGGCGGGGGATGCGCTGCTGGCGCAGACGTCTGCCGACGCGAAGGGCGTCCTTGTCGTCTATGACGTGTCGGGACGAACCGTGTTACGGCGGCCCGTGTCTTTGACGCGGGGCGCGAATACGTTGGCGCTGCCCGCGGCGACCGGGACGTCGGTGCAGGTCGTTACCCTGTATATAGACGGGGCAAGGGTATTTTCGCAAAAGGTGCTGCGGTGAGCCTTGTTACCTGAATAACATTTCCACGGCGCCGCCTTCGGGGGTGATGCGCAGCGCGGCGCCCGCGGGGCTCGTGGCGCCAGCGGCGTCCTTTGCGTCGGCCGGTCGCGAGAACGTCCCCAGGCGCGTCGAGACCCGGTATGGGAACCCATCCTCGGTGGCGGTTACTTCGTATGGTTTTATGGTGGTGAAGGGCAGCTTCGCGTTGGGCGCGGTGCGCAGTTCCGCGTACCACGGGGTTTTGCAGCGGATGACCATGGTGCGCTCGTCGAGGTCGATGGTGAGGCTGTCGGTTTGCAGGGGCCAGGCGATGTGGAGGTGGCCGGGCGCCGGGCTCGTTACTTTTGGCGTGCCACCGGTGAGGGGCTGGCCGTCGGCTTTCGCAAAGCGGATTCCCGCCAGCGTCGACCGGTCGCTCCACAGGTAGCCGTCCACGAAAGGCAGCGTGTAGAACGCGGCAGCGTTGCCGGTGAGCGGCTCTTTATCGTAGGGCTCCACCACGCGCTCGTCGAAGAGGTGTATGTCCCGGATTCGGAGGCTGTCGCCGGCCCAGAGGAAGTTGACGCGGTAGAAGCGGCTGTCAAACCAGACGGTTTTTTTGTCGCGGGCGCCGAGGTCTTTCAGGTACGTCACCGCGGTGGCGGGCGTGACCTTGTAGTGCGCCTTGAACCAGGCGCCGGACCCGGCGAGGGTTTCGACCTTCACTTTATGGTCGTCGCGGAGCCTGGCGATCAGCGGGAACTGGAGCTCGAGGCCGCGGGCCATGCTGCGCCACGTAAAGGAGTTCTCCTGACCCGCCTGCGTATAAGCAAAGGCCAGCGGCTCGCCGTCGACGAACTGGCGGAGGAACCAATCTACCCACGCGGAGTCGCCACCGCCAAAGCGGTACACGGGCTCCAGCGTCACCACACCCTGGCGCTCGTTGCCGAGGCCGTTATCATACTGGCGGATGGGGTCGCTCCCGAGCATCCGGAAGATGGGGACCGGTATCTGCTGGTTTTCGTGTTGTGCGGGCATATACGCGTTGACTTTGCTGGGATAATAGGCCTGGTTCCAATAACCACCCCACAGGGTGTACCCGTCGGTGCCGTACTGGTCCTTGCAATTGGCGGAGGCGACGATCCCGTATTTGTCATACATATAGGCCAGGGTATGCGCGTCGATAAACCACGAGGCGACCGACTTCGGGTAGTAGCCGAAGATCGCCTTGAAGTCATGCATATAGACGTCGACGAGCTTCTCCCGTTCGGCGGGTGTATAGCCGGTGGCAAAACCGACGTTGGGCCGCCAGTCCCAGGGATACTGCCCGCGCCACTTAAGCCCGGCCTTTTCGATCAAAGGCTGCGGCAGCTCCCACCACGCGCCGATCTCAAAGGTTCCCTTCGGGAGGCTCTTCAGCAGTTCCTGGTAGCGCGGGTCGATGAGCGCGTCGTATTGCAGGAGAAAAGTGCCGCCCAGGTTGTATTGCTTCATCAGCTCGACTTGCTGCACGACGGTTTGATACAACACATCCTTGGTGATCCTGGGATCGCGCGGCTCGAGCTCGCGGATAAAATTAACGATGTTGACGATACGGGGGGCGGCGCCCTGGGCGGCGGCCGGTTCGCCGGCCGCCACGAGGGCTATCAATAGAAAAAAAGAGAGGCGCATCTTACCATCCTGGGTTTTGTGCCAACGTAAACCCGTTGGCCGTGTACAAAGCAACTTCCTGTGTCGGTAAAGGTAATAGGTAATCCTTGTTGGGGTCGAACTTCCGGTTGGTTTCGGTGATCATGAAACCATTGGCGTCGGTGTTGTTCTGGTAGGCGGGCTGGCTGTACAAGGGATACGTCTGCCACTCCGTACCCTTGATCTTGATCCCGCGGACGTCTTCGGGCATCTCGACCTCGGCGGTTTTCCAGCGGCGTACGTCGTCCCAGCGGAAGCCTTCGAGGGCCAGCTCTACGGTGCGTTCGCGACGGATCTCGGTTTCCATGTCGAGACCGTGGGCGGTGACGAAGGCGTTGGTGAGGTGGGGCATGCTGACGCGGTCGCGGATAACGTTGATGGACAGGTCCAGGTCCGCGTCCGAGATGGCGTCGTTGAGCTCGAAGGTGGCTTCGGCATAGATCAGCAGGACCTCGGCGTAACGGATGAGGTGCCGGTCGAAGTCGAACAGGCTGGCGTCGCCGTTCTGGCCGGAGTTGTTGGCGACGGGGTCCTCGGACATATACTTGTAGAGGATGTACCCGGTGTTGAAGTTCCGTTGCGGGTGATCGGGCCAGTTGGCGACCTTGGTAACGGGGTAGAATACCCGGTTGGTTAAAGTGCCAGGGATGGTCATGGTCTGGGTCATCCGTGGGTCGCGCATCATATACTCGGAGGTATAGGTCGCATAGCCTTCGAATACCGACGCGGCGTTGGTGATCGGGAGACCGGTGGTGTCCAGGTACAGATCCGCCAATTTGCGGGTGGGGTTATACCCCGTGCCGTCGCAGTCGTAGGGGTAGCTTTGGCCCAGTATGTTCCGCGCATAGCGGCGGTCCAGGATGCACTCCCTGGAGTCGTCGCCCGCCTCGATAAAGTTGTAGCGGTAGCTGTTATACCCGCTGCCGGTGTAGAGCGCATAGACGCCGCTGTTCATCACGGCCTGCGCGGAGGCTTGCGCCAGCGAGAGGTAGTGGCTGGCGTTGGGCTCGGCTCGGAATTTTTCCCAGGTACCTTCGTACAGGGCGAGCCGGGCAGCCAGCGCTTCGGCGGATCCCTTGGTGACGCGGCCGATATCCGGGTCGGACAAGTCGGACTGGAGCGGCAGGACGGCCGCGGCGGCGGTCAGGTCGCCGAGCATGAAATCCACGACCTGCGACTGGGTCGACCGCGGCGTATACAGCGCGGTGTCGCCGGTGTTGAGGACCTTGGTGATGATCGGCACGCCGCCAAAGCTTTCGATGAGCTTCCAGTAGTACCAGGCGCGGAAGAAATAGGCCTCGCCGACATAGCGTTTGATCGCGGTGTCGGTCGCGGTGGCGCCTTCGGCGATGATCTTGTTGCAGTCGCGGATATAGTCGTAGCTGGTCGTCCACTGGCCCTGGGTCTGCGTGGGCAGGTAGCTGCCGTTGCTGATCGAATTGGGGAAGTTGAAGGCGATGTCCGACTGGCAGTCGTCAAAGCCGAACCGGTCGAGGCCGTTGTAGAGCGTGTTGGCGGCGAGCTCGAATTCCGCGGGGGTCTGCCAGAAGGTAGCGTCGGATATCGTGTCCTCGGAAACGAGGTTCAAATCGCGCTTGCAGGAGGCGAGGGCCACCAGCGCGAGCGCCGGGAAAAGCGCCGGGAGGAACTTATGTTGAGTTTTCATTGTTAGAATTTTACGCTTAAGCCAATGGAATAAACCTTGTCCAGGGGATAGGTGCCCTCGTTCTGGTACTGGTCCTCGGGGTCGAAATTGCCGCCGAGGGTGCCCTTGGAGATCGTGATGAGGTCCTGGCCGCTGATATAGACGCGGGCGCTTTTGGCGCGTATCTTCTGCGCGACGGCCGTGGGGAGGTTGTAGCCGATGGTGATGACCTTGAACCGGAGATAGGCGTCGTTTTGGAGATCGAGCGAGGAGGTGTGGTAGTCCCAGCCGATCAGGTCGTCGTGACCGACGGAGCCCGGGATATAGCGGGGGTATTTCGCGTTCGGGTTGTCCTGGGTCCATGTTTTCCCATAGTAATAATCCAGCGAGGGCCAGAAGAACGTATTCGGGATGGCGATGTTGCCGCTATATTGGACCGTGCGCTTGCCCACGCCCTGGATGAAGACGGAAATGTCGAATTGCTTGTAGCCGACGCTGATGTTCCCGGAGTAGAGGTAACGGGGGTTGGTGTTGCCCAGGTAGACCATGTCGCCCGGGTGCGCCTTCGTGCCATCGCCGTATTCCGAGATGCTCCCGTCGCCGTCGAGGTCCTTGAACATGGCGTCGCCGAGACCGAGGCTCGCCGGCACGCCCTTGAGCTGCTTGTAGGCGGTCAGCGTTTGCTGATCCTTGATGAGACCCTGGTAGACGTACCCGAAGATGGAATTGATCGGGTAGCCCTGGTGGGTGTAGTTGAGGCCTTCGCCGTATACGGTGCTGTTGGCCAGCGACACCAGCTTATTGGTGTTGTCGCTGAGCTGGGCGGTGACGCTGTACCGGACGTCGCCGATGTGGTCCTTCCACCCTACCGTCAGCTCGAAGCCCTTGGTCACGAGCCGTCCCTGGTTGGCCGACGGCGGCGTGCCGCCGTAGGTAGCCGGTACCGTGATATTGACGAGCATGTCGGTGTTGACCTTGTTGTAATAGTCGAACGAGAAGTTCAGCCGCGATTTGAGCGCCGCCAGGTCGATACCGATGTTTTTGTCGACGATGGTCTCCCAGGTCCGGTTGACGGAAGCGGGGTTGGATACCGCGCCCGCGAGCCCGGCGTTGGGCGAGCCGATGGGATAGTTGCCGCTGATGGATATCAGGGGAATGTAGTCATAGAGCCCCAGGGAGTTGATGTCCTGGTTGCCCATTTTACCCCAGGAGGCGCGCAGCTTGAGGAGGTCGAACGTTTTCAGCTTCTGGATGAACTTTTCCTGCGAAATATTATACGCCAGTGCAGCCGCGGGGAAAACGGCGGTCCACCGCTCGCTCGGCGCGAACTTGGAGCTACCGTCCGCACGCCCGGTGACGTCCAGGACGAGCTTGTCGTGGTAGCTGTAGCTGAAGCGGCCGAAATAC
Organism: Dinghuibacter sp.; assembly: GCF_035492835.1. NCBI lineage: Bacteria > Pseudomonadati > Bacteroidota > Chitinophagia > Chitinophagales > Chitinophagaceae > Dinghuibacter > Dinghuibacter sp. The sequence goes on along the minus strand of NZ_DATJIY010000072.1, from coordinate 41,967 downwards.
GACCCCAGGGCCTGGTCGGACAGGTTGCCCGTGAAGTTGGCGTACGCCGTCTGTGTGCGGTCCGCCAGGTTCAGGGTAAAGATATTGTTGGTTGGGAAGTTGTACCCCCACGTCGTTTGACCGTCACTGTTGATCTGCTCCAGCGATGCGCCGCCCGTAACGTCGATCCGGTTGTTGCCGCCCAGGTCGCGGACGTAGTCGAAGTAGCCCTGGTAGAGCTTATCCACCGTCTTGCTGTTCGACCAGTAGGCCGAGTTGGGGTTCTGGCGGATGTCCTGGACGTTCCCGTACCAATCGTAGCGGGTATAGGTGGGATAGGTGGCGTTGTCGTAATAGTTGTCGATGTTGATCGACGCCTGGCCGGTCACCTTCAGACCCGGGAGGATCGAATAGTCGAGCTTGAAGTTGGTGTTGAAGCGGTCGAGGGTGTATTTCCGGACGCCATCCTCGGCGAGTATCTCCGCGGGATTCTGGTACCCCTGGTACCCATAGAATTCGCCCAGCGGGTTGAATACGGGCTGATAGGGGAAGATACGCGGCACGTTGGTGAGCGCGTTGCCGAGCTGGCTGGGTTCGACGGTGGGGTTTTCCTGGTAGGTCGTCTTGGTCTCGATCGTCAAGCCCTTGAGCGGCCGGAAGTCGTAGTTCAGCCGCAGGTTGTAGCGCTCGGAGTGGTTGTCGCCGTATTTCACGATCCCGTTGTCGGCGTTATACCCCAGCGACAGGAGATAGTCGCTGTTGTCGTTACCGCCGGAGATCGACAGCGTATGCAGCTCCTGCGCGGAGTTCTTGTAGATCTCCTTGTTCCAGTCGACGTTCCCATAGAAGCCGGGATACGCGGACAGGCCGTAGTTCCAGCCCACGGGCGTGGGGGCGGCGTTGGCCTGGATCTTTTGGAAGACCGAGTCGCCGAAGCCGGGGGAGCCTACGTTTTCAAAACCCTGGTTGAGGAACTCCGCGAAGTGAAGGGTGTTCATGACCTTGCGGAGATAGGTCGGTTGTTTTATGCCGTAGTTGAACGAATACGTGATGTCGGGCGTGCCGCGCTTGCCCTTTTTGGTCGTGACCAGGATGACGCCGTCGGCCGCCCGCGCGCCGTAGATCGCGGCGGAGGCGTCCTTCAGGACGGTGACCGAAGCGATGTCGGCGGGGTTGATCAGGTTGAGGTCGCCGGGGATGCCGTCGATCAGGATATAGGGATTCGTGCCGTTGGCCGACGCGAAGCCCCGGACCTGTAAGGAATATTGTCCGTTCAGGTTACCCGGCTGGCCGCTGCCCTTGGTGATCGTCACCCCGGGGAGCGTGCCCTGGAGGGCGTCCAGGCTGTTGTTCAGCGGGCGGTTCTCAAAAACTTCCTGGTTCACGTTGGACACGGCGCCGGTAAGGGCACCCTTGGTACGCGTCCCGTAGCCGACGACCGTTACCTCCGCCATCGCCGCATTGGCCGGGGACAGCTGGACGTGGAGCACCGCCGTGCCGGCGGTCGCCTCGGCCGTTTTGTAGCCGACGAAGGAGAAGCTCAACGTGGCGCCCCGGGGGACGCGGATCGCGAAGTGGCCGTCCGCGTCGGTAAAGGTTCCCTGGTTGGTGCCGTTGACCGCGATCGACACGCCCGCCAGCGGGATACCCTGCTCGTTGAGCACGGTGCCGGAGACGGGGATGACCTTTACGGTATCCGCCTCCAGTGCCTTCTGGACGACGAAGACCGTGTGCTTCTCGATGCTGAAGCTCAGGGGCTGCCCGTCGAAACAGAGCGCCAGCACGTCCTTCAGGTCCTCGTTCCTCACGGACAGGGACACCGGTTTGGCCTGGTCGAGCACCGAATAACTGTAAAAGAAATTGTACCCGGTCTGCTTCCGGATCTGGGAGAATACCTCCTTCAGCGGCATGTTGCTACCGGTCAGCGTGACCTTCTGGGAGTCCGCCCCCGCGTGCACCTGTAGCAAGCCAACCAATAGCAGGAAAGTCGTCAACTTCATTCTCAGCAGCGTTTGGTGAATGGAGTGGCCTTTGCCAATTTTTTGCATAAATTCGCAGTGTTTGGGTTTTGGAATACTATGTCTTATTATTATTAAAAACCCGGCATTCGGCCAGAAGTCTCCTACGCTTCTGGCTTTTTTGGGTAGTTAATCCAGTCAATTAAGCACGGTCAGTATATTGCCTTCCAACCGGAAGTGGAGGTTGTTTTTGGTCAACCCGGTCAGCAATTCACTGAGGTTCAGGTCGCGCCCGATCTGTCCGCCAAACCGTTCCTTCGTGGGCTCGCCCTCGTATTTTATCTCCACGCCATACCAGCGCGCGATCTGGCGCATGATCGTGCGGATGTCGGCGCCCTCGAGGTCGAAGTAGCCGTTCTTCCAGGCGAGCGCCTGGTCGGCATTTTCGCCGGTGTCTATTTTTAGACCGCCAACGTCCGCCCTGGCCTCTTCTCCGGGTTTTAGCAGCAAGCTGTTGCCCGACCGCACCAGTTTTATCGAGCCTTTGATCAGGGTCGTTTTTATATACGGCTCGTCTCCATACGCATTTACGTTAAAAGCGGTACCGAGGACCTGTATGTCGACGTCCCCCACCCTGACGTGGAAAGGGCGCCGTGGGTCGGGGGCGACCTCCACGTAGGCTTCGCCGGTTATATTTACCGTGCGGTCCGTTTTGCCGAAGTCATCGGGAACCGTGAGCCTGGAGAGGGAGTTGAGCCAGATGCGCGTGCCGTCCGACAGCGTCACCGCGAACTCTCCGCTGGCAGGAGTGGTGATGGTGCCGCCCTTTTTTATCTGGGCGCCGTTGTTGTGGCTGTCGAGCGTCCGCGGTTGTCCGCCGGACTGGCTCAGGGTCGCCGTCGCTGTGCCGGGAGCCTTGTCGTTCAAGAATTGATTAGCGGCTATTTGAGCTGTCGCGGGTTTTGGCTTGGCGGTATGGCGCCAGAAGAGCGCGGCGCTTCCGAATAGCACTATGGCCGCGGCGGCCGCGTACCAGCGGATGTTCACGGTCTTTGGTCTTTGGCCTTCGGTGGGAAGGAACTCGTCGAGCTCACCCCGGTCGAGCAGCCGGAAAAACACCTCGACTTCCTCGACGCTGGCAGAGCCGCTGAAGTAGCGGGTGACCAGTTGGCGGTATATTTCCTTTTTTTTCACTGGCACATCGTTTTGGGGGCGCCGGGCAGCGGCCTTGTCTTCGCGCCGCGGCGCCCGGTCACCTAATTGACGTGCGGGGAAAGGGGGGAGGACATGTCGGGGGGGAAATTTTTTTCTGGCGACTTCCGGCGTTGCGCCGCCGGGCGTTGTGCCGTCTATCGCTTGAGCGCGCCGAGCAGCAGCAGCGCCAGGGGGAGGGTGCTCCCCCACTCTTTCAGCGTGGCTTCGCGGAGGCGGCTCAGGGCCAGCACCATGCTGTTGCGGACGGCGTTCCGGGAGATGCCCAGCGCCTCGGCGACTTCGGCGTACGACTTTTCTTCTTCCCGGCACAGGCGGAAAACCTCGCGGGAGCGGGGCGGGAGCTCGCTGACGATGCGCTGGATGAATAACCGGTAGTCGCGGTGGAGGGCTTCGTCGTCGATATACGGGGGGTTGTCCTGGAATTGGCGGGTGATTTCGCTCTTCAGGGCTTCCGAGCGGCTGGCGGCCCTCAGGACGTCGATGGCCCGGAACCGGGCGGCCGTAAAGAGGTAGGCTTCGAGGTCGTGGGCCCGGGCAAAGGTCTCCTGCCGCTCCCACAATTTTATCATGATGTCCTGGACCACGTCCCTGGCCAGGTCCGGGGACCGGAGGTATCGTATGACGATGGCATAGACCGGCCCCGCGTATCGCTCATAGAGGGCTTTGAACGCCCGCTCCATCCCCTGGCCAGCATCGTTGACAACATCCATGTTCAGGACATCTCCCTGGCCAAATTTATACGGAACGGGGCACACAGGTGTCCTGGGGTGTCCTGCCCGCCGGGGGGCGCCTCGGCGGGGCGACTCCGCGCCGGGAGGCGGCCGAATAAAAAAACCCGCCGCGAGGCAGGCTTGTTAGTGGTTATAGCAAGACGATCAAAATCTTAGTGCGTGTCCTTGAACAGACGGAAGTAGAGCGCCTTCCGCAGGGAAATGTACGCCTGCTTGAGGTCGGCCTCCGCCTGCGCCTTGCGGCCGCCGAAGTCATCCGGGGCTTCGTGCAGGCGCTGCATCGACTTTTCGATGTCGTGCATGGCTGCGGCGATGTTCGGGTGCTTGGCCTCTTCGGCTCGCATGAGCTGGGCTTCGTTGGGCGCCGGGGGACGGTTGCCGACGATTACGTCGATGTCCAAGCGGACCTGGGCGAAGCTGACCATACAAGCCATCATCAGGATGGGCAGGAAAAACAGAACCTTTTTAGTCATGGATAATAGATTTGCGGCCAAGATATATAAAAAATTAATGCACTTCACCAATTTCCACTGAACGCGGCGCTAGCCCCTGGCCTGGCGGAATTGGCCGCGGCGCTAGCCCTTGGCCTGGCGCAGTTGCGCATGCCGTACGCGGCTTAGCGTCTCGCGGGAGACGCCCAGGTAGGAGGCGACGAGGTGGAGGGGGACGCGGCGGAAGATGTCGGGGAAGTCGGCGATGAAGGCCTGGTACTTTTCTTCGGGGGTGTAGCTGATGTTCATCAGGACACGGTGGTGCACGTCGCCGAGGATGGTGTCGATGAGCCGGTCGATATAGGATTTGTACGCCGGGATGGACGCGAGTAGGGCGCGCATGTCGTCCCGGGTCCAGCAAACGACCTCGGTGTCCTCGAGGGCCTCGATCCGGACGGTCGAGGGTGTCTGGTAGGTAAAGCTCTGGTGTTCGGTCGTCCACATGTTCTCGGCGGCGAAGCGCATGACCGACTCCGTGCCGTCGTCCTTTATAACGGAGGTCTTTAGCAGACCCTTCGTGACGAACAACTTAAACTGGCACACCTCCCCTTCCTGGAGTATCAGCTCCCGCCGCCGGAACTTCCGTTCCACGGACAGGGCGCGGATCAACTGGAGCTCGTCCGCGGTGAGGCGCGTCTTGGCCTGGATATACGTTTCGAATACTTCGAACATGGGGTAAAGCTAGGGAAAATTGCGCCAACGGCCCCGAGGGGCAGCAGGGGCCCGAGGGAGGCGGCGGCGACCCGGGCGAAGGCGGCGGCGCCGCCCGCGAAATTGTGTCAAATGACCTTGGAGGCGGGCAGTGCCCGGTCGCAAATTTGTAGAAAAATTCATATGCGCGTATTTGTAACGGGAGCAACGGGTTTTATCGGCTCCGCCATCGTCAGGGAGCTAGTGGCTAATGGGCACGAAGTACTGGGACTCGCCCGCTCGGATGAGGGTGCAGCCAAATTGGAAAAAGCGGGCGTAGCGGTCCACCGCGGGTCGCTGGAGGATGTGGAGACGCTGAAAAACGCGGCGGCGAAAGCGGATGGGGTCATCCACACGGCTTTTATTCATGACTTTTCGAATATGCCGGCGTCGGCCAAAACGGATACGATCGCGATCCAGGCGATGGGGTCGGTACTGGCGGGATCGGGGCGGCCGCTGGTCATCGCGTCGGGCACGGCGCTCCTCGCGCAGGGGAAACTGGGGACCGAAAACGACGAGGCCAGCGGCACGGTCAATACCCTCCGCGCGCCGTCGGAACAGGCGATCACGGAGCTGGCGGCGCAGGGCGTCCGGTCGTCCGTCGTCCGGCTGCCGCCCTCGGTACACGGGGAAGGGGACCACGGGTTTATGCACGTCCTGATCGGGATCGCGCGCCAGACCGGTGTCTCCGCCTACGTGGCCGACGGGCTCAACCGCTGGCCGGCGGTACATCGGCTGGATGCGGCGAGGGTCTTCCGGCTGGCGCTGGAAAAAGGGACGCCGGGCGCGCGTTATCACGCCGTGGGTGACGAGGGTGTACCGACACGGGATATCGCGACGGCCATCGGCCGCGGGACAAACCTGCCTGTGCAGGGTGGCGCGACCGCGGAGCACTTTGGGTGGATGGGGCACTTCTTTTCCCTGGACGTACCGGCTTCGTCTATGCTCACCCGTGAGCGGCTCGGTTGGGAGCCCACCGGTTTGGGACTTATTGCGGACCTGGAGCAGGGGCACTATTTTCATGGCGGCTAGACTAAAGACAAGGTTTGTAGAAAAATAGCGTTTTTTTACGGTGTGGAAAATTCAGGATCTTTTCGCGTAGCGTCGGAAGCCGGCGACTACGCGACAGCGGCAAAGCTTTTCAAGGAATACGCCGCGGATATCGGCATCGACCTGGCGTTCCAGGGTTTCGAAGGGGAACTGACGGCTCTTCAAAAACAATACGGTCCGCCCGCTGGCGCCTTGATCCTGGGGTATGTGGATGGGACGGCCGCGGCCTGCGTCGGCGTGCGGCGGCTCGAGGACGGGGTCGCGGAGCTCAAGCGCATGTATGTGCAGCCCGCGTTCCGCGGTCACGGACTGGGTGCGGGGCTGCTGGAGCGGGCATTGAAGGCGACGCGGGAGCTGGGGTACCGCAAGATCCGGCTGGATACGCTGGCGACGATGCTGTCGGCCCGGGCGCTCTACCGGAGATTTGGCTTTTATGAGATACCCGCCTACCGTTATAATCCCCATGACGACGCGGTGTATATGGAAGCGATCCTGTCCTACATGGAACCGCCTTCGGGCCAGTAACGCCAGTGGGTATTCGGCTCCAGCGTGGGTTTGTACCGGCTGGTGTCGCCCGTGGCGAGGACTTCGGCGATCTGTTGCCAGGTTTCGTAGCTGCTGGGGCGGGTCTCCCATTCTTTGGCGTTGTACCGCGCGTTCTTTTCCAACTCGTCCTGGATCATTGTCGCGATGAAGGGATTACCCTGGTCGAAACTCGCCAGGAATTCCGGGCTTTCGAAAGGTGAGCTCGATTGGTGAAAGCGCTTGTGGTGCCATTCGTCCAGGACAAGGACCTTGTGAAGCGTGGAAGGGATGCCTTTATACAGCTCTTCATCGGTCGCCCGGAAGATGTCACGATGCCGGGGAACCAGCAACCGCAATACGCCTTCGCCAGGGAACTCGCTGGCGTAGTCGTCCTCCGGGTCGAATGTACGGAGCTCGATGCCTTCCGCCTCGTAATCGGACCGGTCGTGCGACAAGGGGAGCTCCGCGTCGCGGATTTTCCAGACGGTTGCGCCGGGCACGAGCCGCCCGATGTCGATCGTTTCCGCGAAATTGTCGTAATCCTGGATCACAACGGTATAGTAGTTATATCCTTCTTCATCCACCGGTACCAGGCAGTTGCCAAAATATATTATGTCCAGGGCAACCGCCCAGCCCGCCCCGCGCGTCTGGTAATTGAGCACTTCGGCGACGATGGCCCAGTGTCCGTCGCCGTTCCGGAAGAGGTTCAGCCGGCAATCCGCCGTATAGGAATAAGGATGCTCCAGATCGATGAATTGACCATGAGGGCTGTCATAGCAATGGTCGAGGGCAAAGAGAATATCGGAAGGGTTCATGGGGTTGTTTGTGCAAAGCTGCGGAATTCCCTGCGGAAAACAAATGCAAAGTGCCACCGCCCAAAAAGGCCCCCGCGGAAGCGGGGGCCGTACGCTTGCTGCCCACTGCAAGGGCGGCTTCACAATTGCTGCTATAATATAGCTCGTTCGCGCGGCGCGCGTCGAGGGCGCCCGATGCGCGCGGCGCGCGCTTAGTCCACGGTTCCCGCGACCACCGTGCTGTAATTATATTGCCCGTCGGAGTTGGAGCCGGCGCAGCATACGCGGAAATAATAGTTTCCAGGCGGCAGGCGCGTCGTCGCGAACGGGAGGCTGTAGGTTTGTTGTACCCCGAGGATCGCGTCGGAGACGTTGTCGAGCGGAAACTGGTTGGGGTAGTACTGGCCGGGGAGATTGCCGGCGGTGCCCATGTTGAGGGCGGAGTCGCGGCTGATGAGGAAATAGACGTTGGTGAGGTGTCCCCCGGCGGCGGTATTGGCGTTGGAGCTGGTGATCGTGAAGGTGAAGGTCGTGTCGGATACGGTGGCGGCGATGCGGTAGTATGGGATGACCTGGAAGTTCACCTGAACCTGGCCGTTAGCGGGCAACGTCGTAAGGACGGTATCCCCCGATGGATAAACGAAGGGGCCGCTGAGCGCCAGCGGGAAGACCTTGTACTGGTCGGCGAAAAGCTGCGTCGCTTCGTAGCCGCTTTTGGTGTTGACGGCGAGGTCGATGGGTGATGGGTTCGGGTAGCGGGCATTTTGCTCCAGGAGGCGGATCGAGCCCTCGCCCTGCGGGAGGATGAGGGGGCCGCCGGTCTCGGCGTCGGTGAGGGTGCCGTAGATACCGGAGCTCGGGGCCGGGTAGTTGTCGATCTTTTTGCACGCCGGCAGGGTGAAAAGGCACGCCGCCAGGCAGAGCGCCAGGAGGGCAAAAAGGCAGGCCGTGAGCCGTCGGGGGAAATCGAGTATGATGCGCATGACAGATAAGTTTTAATATCCCGGATTATGAACCAGCAACGGATCGCTCGCGAAATCCTGTCCCGGGAGGTCGAAATAATATTGTTTGGAGGTGTAGGTGCGGGGTCCCTCGATGTCGTTGATCTTATAGAAAACGTAGTCGTGGGTATCCATGTCGTAGAAGACGCGGCAGGCGTATATCTGGCGCTGGTTGAAGTAGGTCGTCAGGGTGCGCCAGCGGATATAGTCCCAGTAGGTCTTGTTTTCGAAGGAAAGCTCGACGAGGCGTTCGTGGCGGATGGTGTCCTCGGTGACATAGCCAGGGTCGGCGATGGGGAGGATGCCGGCGCGGGCGCGCACCAAATTCAACGCCTGCTGGGCCTCGGCGGGGGGATGGCCGAGCTCGAAGGAGGACTCGGCATAGTCGAGCAGGACTTCGCCGTAGCGGAGGTCCATCCAGGACGTGAGCGAGGTCCAGGGGTTGAGGGCCGCGCGGGGGGTGACGGGATCGGTCCATTTCTTGAGCCAGAAGGGGTATTGGGAATAGTCGGAATTCCCCGTTCCCACGATCGAGCCGGCGGACTGGTTTTGCGAAAAGGTTTTGGCGGCGGGGTTGTAGTACTGGGCGTAGGTGCTGCCAGCGATCTCCTGGCCGCCGACGATGACGCCGCGCTGGCTGGTGATGGTGTCGAGACGGAAATAGGTACCGGTGGCGACGATGGTGCCCGCAAAACGCGGGTCTTTCTTCGCGAATGCGGCGGCCATCGTCGGGAAGTGATAGTACTGGAGGACCTGGCCGGCGCCGCCCAGCTGGTGGGGCGAGCCGTCGACGTTTTCGAAGAGCTCGGCCATGTCGAGCGATGGCTGGAGCCGGTCGCCGTAACCGCTAGGCGACTCGATGGCGTACGGGAGGACCATCAGGTCCTGGTTGTGGGTCCCACCGATGGAGGCGGTGGCGGCGTAGTCATAGCCGCGGCAAAAGATCGCCTCGGGGTTGGTCTGGCCCGGTCCGCACTGGTAGAACAGGTACTGGAAGTTCTGGGATAGGTCCTGGGGATATTGCATGTATAGGCTGTAGACACCCGCGTTGATGATGGTCTGGGCGGCCTGGTAGGCGGCTTGCATATAAGTTTGCGCGGTGGCGGCGTCGACGCCGTTGATACCCTGCGTCGCGGTCAGCACGGCGGGGTCGCCGAACTTACCGACGCTGGCGGCGTGGAGCATCGCGCGGGCTTCGAGGGCGAGGGCCACGTACTTGTTGGCCCGGCCGTAGTCGCTGGTGGCGGGGAGACCGGCGGCGGAGGAGTCGAGGTCGGATTTGATCTGGTTCCAGACTTCGACCTCCTTGTTCCGCGGGAGCGGCGTGGGCTTGTCCTGGGGCATGGTGAGCAGCGGCACGCCGCCGTAGAACTTGACGAGCTCGAAGTAGTCGTAGGCGCGGATGAACTGGGCTTCGGCGATGTACTGCGCGACCACCGTCGGGTCGAGACCGGGGACCAGGCGGACCTGTTGCAAAAAGAAGTTGACGTTCCTTATGCCGGCGTAGATGTTGTCGTAGGTGTTGTTGTTGAGACCGATGGCCTGGGTGCCGAGGCCCTCGGAGGACTCGTCGGTCCAGTCGGCGAGATAGCCGGTACCGTTAGCGGGGAAGGACTCGAAGGTGCCGTTGCAAAAGCCGAAGTCCTCGATAGGGAGGTCGGCGTAGAGCGAGGCGAAGTAGGCGGTGACGCCGGCGGGGGACGAGAACAGCTCGTCCTGCGTGAGGAGGTTCGTGGGCTGGACGTCCAGGAGGTTCTTGCGGCAGCCGGAAAGGAGGACGCAGCCGGACAGGATGCAACCCGCGAGAACGGCGCGGCCGGCAAGCGCAGTATAAAGAGGTATAGAGCGTAATTTTTTCATACGGGAAAATTTAAAACGTCACCTGCACACCGCCGGTAACATTCATGGTGATCGGATAGTTGTAGCTGTACAACCGGCTGTCGGTATACTCCGGGTCGACGAAATTCAACCCCTTGCCGGTAAAGGTGAGGAGGTTGTACCCGCTGACGAACAGCCGCAGCGCCTTCAACCGGACCTTTTGAAAGGTGAGCCCGTGGAAGGTGTAGCCGAGCTGCGCGCTTTTCAGGCGGAGGTAGGTAGCGTCGTAGGTGGTGGCCGTGTTGTTGCCGATATAGTTCACGCGCTGGCCCGTGGAGGGGTAGCGGCCGGGCACCCAAGGGCTGTTCGGGTCGAACATGTTTTGCTGGTGCCAGCGGTTGTAGAACGCGGTGATGGGATCGGAGTCGCCGAAGTAGAAGGGCCGGGAGAGCTGGTCGTTGTAGGTCTGGTGGTACATGGTCGCGCCTTGAAATAAAACCGACAGGTCGAAGCCCTTCCAGTCGACGCCGATGTTGGCGGCAAAATAGATCAGCGGTTTGGCGCCGCCGGTAGCGATCACGGTCTGGTCGGCGGCGGTGATCTGGCCGTCGTGGTTGACGTCGGCGTATTGGTAATCACCCGGCAGGAGCGAGCGGTTACCGGCGCCGTCCTGGCTGGGCGCGGCATAAATCTGCTGGTAGTTCTGGAACTGACCGACCACCTTGTAGCCCCAGACGAGGTCGGTCCAGCGGTGCGACAGCTGGTTGTTCCAGTTGTCGATGGCGTTGAGCGGGGCGGTTTGCTCGTAGTGCCGCCATTCGGTGCGCGCAAAGCTCATGTTCGGGCTGAACGAGTACGAGATGTCGCCGATCTTGCCGGTCGTGCCCAGCACAAGCTCGAAGCCTTCGGTGCGGTCGGAGTTGATGTTTTCCGGGGGAAGATTCTCACCGTAGGTGCCCGGGATGGCGATGATGGGCGTGGCCAGCAGACCGTCGCGGTCCCTGCGGAAAACGTCGCCCTCGAAGGACAGCTTCCCGTTCCAAAGCGTGATTTCCAGTCCGAGGTCGGTTTGGGTGGAGGTATACCAGGTGATGTTGGGGTTGACGGAGTTGACAAAACCCACGCCCTTGACGAGCCCATCGCCCCCGAACACCGAGCCGATGTAGGAACCGCCGGAGCCAAAGACCGAGCTGCCGCGGGGATACGAGTAGCCCGACAGGAACGCGGGGAACGAGGCGGCGGCGCCCTGGTCGTCCCCTTCCCTGCCGATCGAGCCGCGGATCTTCAGGTTGTTGATGAACTTGAGGTGGTTCTTGATAAAGGGTTCCTCGGAAATACGCCAGCCCAGCGAGCCATAGGGGAAAAAGCCCCACCGGCTCCCCGAGGGAAAGTAGGACGATCCCTCTTCGCGGAAACCGGCTTCGAGCAGGTATTTGCCGGCGTACTCGTAGTTCACGCGCCCGACAAAACTGCTGCTGGAGTTGGCGGCGTAGTTCGAGTTCACGCCCGCGGTGGCGGGGTTGGTGGCGGATAGCTGCGGGAGCGCGTCGATCACGAATTCGCCCTGGGCGTAGGTGCCGTCGCTTTGGTTGTATATCTGCTCGTAGAGTCCGAGGAGCTTGACGTGGTGCTTGCCGAAGGTGTTGTCATAGTTCACCGAGACCTGGATGTCGTCGCGGAGGGACTGCTGGAAGGACTCGCTCAGCTGGGACGACCCGCCGTTCCCGCCGAAGCCGGGGTCGGCGATATACGCGTTGGCCGCGGAGTCGAAGTCGTATTCGGAAAAGGACTTGTTGAAATTCTTGTTGAGGCTGTAGTTGTTGTCGTAGGCGAAGAGCGCGTTGGCGGTGAGCCCCTTGACGAACGGCAACCGGTAGGTCAGGTTGAAGGTGGAATTGAACTGCCGCCCGTTGGTATAGTTGTACCCCGCCTGGGCCGGGTCGATCACGGCCACGGGGTTCGCGTTATTGTTGTTGGGGACGTGGTTGTAGTAGTGCGGGTTATTGTTGGCGTAGACGGGATACACCGGCTGGAATTGCCAGGTGTTGCGCACCACGCTCCATACCGCGGAGCTGGGCTGGTTCTGGATGTTGTCGATAAAGCCGAGGTTGACGTCGGCGGTCAGACCCTTGGCGATCTCGACGGTGAGGTCGCCGCGGAAATTGTATTTTTTGCCTTCCTCCATTTTGGAGGACAACAAACCGCCCTGGTCGAAATACCCGCCGGATAGGAAGAAGCGGATGTGCTCGCTCCCGCCGGACAGGTTGAGGTTGTGTTGCGTCTGCGCGGCGCTCCGGTTCATGACCGCGCGCAGCCAGTCGGTGCTCGGCAGCTGTCCCGTCCGGTACTCGTCGATCTGCTGCTGGCTGTACATCACGGCCGGCGGCTGGGCGTTGCTGCTGTACGCGCTGTTGATCTGTTGCTCGTCGAAGAGCTGCGTGTACTGGTAGGCGTTACACAGAGCGGGATAGCGGGTGATGTACTGCTTCCCGTAGGAACCCGTATAGTTGACCTCCACGGGGTGGTTGGCGCCCTTGCGCGTCGTCACGAGGATGACGCCGTTGGCGGCCTCGACGCCATAGATGGACGAGGTGGCGTCCTTGAGCACGCTGAGGCTGGCGATCTCGTTGGGGTCGAGCATCTGGAAGGTCGCCTGGTCGCGGGGCACGCCGTCGATGACAAAGAGCGGACCGCCCGTCTGGAGTCCGAGGATGTTGCTGCCTTGCGGCAAAACGGTGCTAAACCCGCGGATGTCGATCTGCGAATCGAACTGCCCCGGTTGGCTGGAGAGTTGCTGGACGCGCACGCCCGGGGCGCGGCCGGTGAGTTGGTTGTTGAGGTCCGGTTCGGCGCTTTTGACGAGGTCCGCGGGGGCGACCGTCGTGACCGCGCCGGTGATGCTGGTGCGTTTTTGGGTGCCGTAGGCCACGACGATGACGTCGTTCAGCCCCGTGGCGGCGGCGCGGTTGAGCACGACTTCCAGGCTGGTCCGGCCGTCGAGGGCGATAGTCCGGGTGTCGTAGCCGATGGAGGAGATGACGAGGAACACCTTCGTCGCGTCGGGGAGGTGCAGCGTAAAGCGGCCGTCGTTATCGGTGGTGGTCCCGTTGGTTGTGCCGCGGACTATGATCGAGACACCGGGGAGCGCGCGACCGAGGCTGTCCACTACCCTGCCGTGTACGTCCACGGGAGGTGGGGGCGGCTGGGCGGCCACGGGCGGGCTGTCGGGCTCCTTGTGCCGGAGCACGACGACCTTGTCCACGATCTCGTACGTGAACGGCTGTCCCTTGAGACAGCTGTCGAGGGCCTGCCGGAGTGGTACGCCCGAGACGTCGACGTCCACGCGGGTGCCCTCCTCCAGCAGCTGGTCCTTGTAGAAAAACTGGTAGCCGGTTTGCCGCTTCAGCTCGGCAAAAACCTGTTTGAGCGACGCTTCCTTCACCGAGAGCGTGACGCTCTGCGATACGCCCCTGGCCGAAACCTGGCAAAATACCGCTGTCAGAAAAAAGATCGTTAATCTCATAGCAAGCCAATCTTGGCGTGAAATTTTCATACCTTAGCAGATGTTAGGTTTTACAATAATGATACTTAACCGGTTTTACTATTGTTTGCCTGATACTCGCCGGGGATGTTGCAGCATTTCCGGCTTTTTCATGTCGTGAAGCATTCAGAGGGCGGACTATTCAGCGCGTCGGTTTTTCACGGCAGGACGGTGACGGTGTTGCCCTCGACCTTGCACCGGAGCCCGCTCAGCTCCAGTATCTTTAGTACATTGGATAAATGGGTGTTGCGGCCCACTTCCCCGGAATAGGTGCCGCCCGGGACCGCGCCGGTATAGGTGACCGTTACGCCGTACCAGCGCGCCAGCTGCCGCATCACGGTGGGCAGGTCGTCGGAGTCGAACTGGAAATTGCCGTACCTCCAGGCGGTGACGGCGCCGACGTTGACGCGGCGCCTGTCGGTGTGTCCGTCGGCGTAGGTCCTGGACTGCTCACCGGGTTTCAGGGTTCCCCCGGCCGTCTGGACCCGTCCATCGACCAGCGTGGTATTGACCGAGGCCTCGTCGGCGTAGGCGTTGACGTTAAAGGCAGTGCCCAGGACGCGAACGGTTTCGTCGCCCGCCCGGACGGTGAAGGGGCGCGTTGCATCGGGCGCGACGTCGAAATAAACTTCGCCGGTGACGGCCACCGTGCGCCGATCGTGCCGGAAGGCTGCGGGGAAGGTGATGGACGAAGAGGCGTTCAGCCAGACCTTCGTGCCGTCCGACAAGGTCAGGTGGTATTGACCGCGGACGGGGGTGGTGAGGGTGTTCGTCTGGGTGTCCGCGGCGGCGTCATAGACAATGGCGCCATCTGAAACCTTGACGACATGTTGCGTCAACCGGCCGTTGGCCGCGCTGTCGAGGGTGATGCGGCGACCGCCGGCCAGGGTCAGGATGGCGGCGTTACCGCCGGGGGCTACATCGGTAGTGATTTTGGCGACGGGAGCAGCGGGGGCGGGTCCGGTTTTGCGGAGCATAAAAACACCCACGATAGCCGCTACGACGGCGGCGGCGGCGACCCACCGCCAGACGGGAAAGGTCCGGGTCCGCGCTTCCGGTATATGGGCGTCCAGCCGCTCCCATATGCGGTCGCGGATCGCGGAGAGGTCGGCGGCCCGGAGCGCGTCATCCGACTGGAAGTCCTCGACGGCGCGGCGGTTGAGCTCGGAGGCGGCCATCCAGCGCTCTAATTCCGCGCGTTCGGCCTCGTCCAGGCTGCCCGCCAGGTAACCGCTGATGAGTCGGATGATCCTTTCGGAATGTGTCGGCATATCCCCTTTTTACAGGGATTACACCGCGGAGGAGGTTTTCTACTCAACCAGCGCCCAAAATTTTTGCCAGCGTCGCAGGGACTTTTGCTAGTGCCCCCAGAATTTTTGCAGCAGGGCGGTCAGGAGCCACAGCTTGTACACATCCTTGTTGACCAGGGCGGCGCGGAGGTATTGGAGGGCGCGCGCCTTATGGTTGCAGACCGACTGGTTGTTGATGTGGAGCTGGTCGGCGATGGTCTGGTTGGAGAGGCCGTCGATAAAGGACAATTTAAAGACCCGCCTGAGCTGGGGCGGAAGGCGTTCCGCCTCCAGACATACGTGGTCCAGGAGGCTGTCTTCGCTGGGGCCGTCCTCCCGGGCCAGCGCCCGATCCTCCTGCGCCAGCCATTCGGTAAATGCCCGTTCGCGGGCGCCGGACCGGGCCAGGCTGCGGAGGTGGTTGAGACAGGCGTTCCGGGCGGTCACGTGGAGGAAGGCCTGGACGGCGTCCAGGGAGTCGAACCGGGCGCGGCGCTCCCAGCATTTTATAAAGGTTTCGGTGGTGACGTCCTCAGCCGCCTTTTGCTCCCGGACCCAACGCCGGACAAAACAAAAAAGCCCGATATAATAACGGTCATATACCCACGCAAAGGCTTTTTTATTATCTTTACGCAGCTCGGCGAGTAGTACCGGTTCCTGTTCAAAAAGGCGGTCAGTCATGGTGGGGCAACAATCGTTCCCACAAATCAAAACCGGCAGCCTTAACAGGACCACTAATTCCCCGCTAATTTTCTTTTAAATCCAATATTTTCGCACCCATGACACGCTTTACCTCCGTCTTGCTGCTGTTGCTGCTTTTTTCCCTCCCCTGCTTTGCGCAGTTCAAACCCGTCGCCGAAAGCGCCCCCTTCGAAGAACCCAAGACCGGCTATGCCAAGCTGATCCAACTCAAGAACGGGAATACCATGTACCTATACATGCCCGCCAAAGAGGCCATCGAGGTCAAGGTCTATGACGCGGCGCACAAGCAAAAGGCTGTCAAGGCCATCGCCCCCGGTTTCGATCAAAGTAAATACGCCGTCGTCAAGGGGGTGTTTGAGCTGGGCGGGAACGTCGTCGTGACGATCTGCAACTACGAAGAGCACCGGCCGGAGCTGTACCGGATCGTGATCGACGGCAACAACGGCGAGAAACTCTCCGTCGACAAGCTCGGCGAGCTGGACAAGATGACCTATGGTAAAGGTATGGGTGTCTTGTTTGGCCACGTGGCGCTGCCCGATTTCTTTGTCCGCAAGGACCCCAACTCGGACAACTACGCGGTCGTCATGCTCAACAGTTTCGAATCCGACCGCAACAAACGGATTTTGATCACCTGGTACGGACCGGACAACAAGGAGATCAACCGGGCGTATTACACGTCCCCCAGCGATAAGTACAAATACATGGATTACCTGGACATGGCGGTGATCGGCTCGGCGCAGGTCAGCGTGCTCGCGTACGCGCACAATACGCCCAGCCACGGTGGCCGGGAAAGCGAGCTCGTGATCGCCAACCTGAAAGCCGGCGCCAAGAGCGTGGACATACAGGAGCTGCCCTTCGCCCATGACCTCAACATCCGGTACGCGCTGACGCGGTACAACCCGGTCAACAAGCAGATCCTCATGGTGGCGGCCATTCAAACCGGCCGGAGCGAAAACGTATTTGGCTCCGCCCTGGTCTTTATCGATCCGTTCGAAGGAAAGGTCATCGACAGCAAGACCATCTTCCCCGCTAAGGCCAACGCCGCGTCGATATCGATGTTCGGCCGCAAGGGCGACTTCAACGGTATCCCGCAGAACCTGTTCGTCAATGCCGACGGCAGCTTCGCCGTGGTATTCGAGGAGATGGCGGTCGAGAACCCGCATTCCTTCTATGGCATGTCCACGTCCACGGCCGACTCCTATACCAAAACCATCCTGGGTAACCTGGCCGTGAGCCAGTATGACGCCAAGGGCGACGAAACCAACAGTTACTTCATCCCCAAGTCGCAGGAGATGGAAGGCCAGCTCCTCCATCCTTTTTATCATTCGCTGCGGGATGGCGCCGCCGCGGAGATGCACGGCCAGAATACCTATAAATCCTTTGCCTACATCTACGGCAAGGACAGGAGCTATATCGTCTTTAACGACGCGGACAAGAACGAAGCCGAAGAAAAGCGGGGTAAGATCGCGACCATCATCTACGTCAACCAAAGCGACGGGTATTACTTCCCGCTGATAGGTACGGACATCGTGCCCCCGCGCGGCCTCGTCTTTGGCCAGCCCAACGATAAGCACGAGCACAAGATCGGGATGTTCGGCGTGTCGGACTACGACCGCGACCGGAATGTCTATGCGATGCTACAGCTGGACCGCGAGGGACGCTCGAAAGAGGTGAATGTGGTGTGGTTGCAGCCTTAACTATCCGGCGGCATTGACCCGCACTTTTTCCCGAATGTCGTCTTTCTTTACGGTGACGGTGTCCTTTCCGGGTATGATGATCCGGACCTTGCCCGTCGTTTTGTAAAACGTATCGATAAAGATGGCTGCGCCCTTCCGAAGCACGTAGGGCGCACCGCCATGGATCGAGGTAACCTTGAATGGAGGCAGGACTGCGAATCGCCTGGGTATCCCTATCGTAGGTGACTTTGTAGTCCTTCAGGGATACCTCGAAGGGAAAGTCCCCGGCTTCGAAGACAAGATCGTCCCTGTCCCGTACCGTTCCCCGCAGGGTTTGGTTATCCTTTATATGGATGAGGGGCGGATCGTACCCGCCGATGTCGAACAGGTCGGCGAGCTATTGCCTTTTGGGGCCGTGTCATACAATGCGATGGCGCGGATGGTATCGCCGTTGCGAACCAGGCGGGCCCATTCGACGGGTACGGTGGCCGGCGCCACGGTGTCCTGGGCCTGTGCCACGGCAGCGGTATCCCGGGAACTGGCATTGGTGGCGGGCATTTTATCCGGCGCGGGGTGGCAGCCGGCAAGCAATAAGAGGAGGAGGTAGCGGGGCTTCATCGGGTGATTTGGGGGTGGTCAAATATAATTTTATTTTCGCAGATGACCCTTTGTGCGCTGCCATCGGACTTCAATCCCCGCGGGGAGATTACGCCGCCGGCGTATGGGGATCATTATCTGTTCGTGGGAGCCGGCGCGACGGCCGCGGCACCGGAATTCCCCGCGGCGGCCGGGCTGCTGCTCACAGGGACGTATAGGGTTAATGGGGCGCGGCATACGGTTGGAGAAGGGGAAGTCTTCTTTGTCAACCGCGGAAGCCGGCTGGCGGTGATGGGCGGGGCGCCGGTCATGCTTTTTTTCCATACGAGGTTTGCGGACCTCGTGATGTTCAGCCTGCAATATGGCGAGGAGCCGGCGACGATGGAGATGCTGCCCTACGACTTTTCCTACCTGGAACGGGTACACGCGGACCCGGCTTTGTTCGATACCGTTAGCTCGCTGGTGTCGCTGGGGAGCAGCTGCAGCTCGTTTGCGGCGCTGGACTCGGACATGACCGTGCGCGCGCTTTTCGAGGACCTGTTGCGTAAGAACCAGGACGCGTATATGCGTTCGCAAAACATACAGGTGGTCAAGCCTTCCACCAGGCTCGAAATCTTCAAACGGATATCGGCGGCGCGGGACTGGATGGAGGCCAACGTCAACGGGGACGTGTCGCTGGAAAGGTTGGCGACGGTGGCGGCGATGAACAGCCAGCACTTCCTCCGGATGTTTAAACAGGTCTACCAAATCACGCCGCATCAATACCTTATCGACCTCAAGCTGCGGAGGGCGCGCGCCTTGCTCGAGGGGAGCGATATGACCATCAACGAGATTTGCGCCGAGATTGGATTTGAAAGCCCCTTCTCCTTCAGCGTTTTATTCAAGGGAAGGTTTGGACAGGCGCCCACGTACTTCCGGAAGGGCTGAAATTCTCCATTTCCAATATGCCCGCCGGCCCCCGCGGGCTGTAGTTTTGTTTACATAAAAAATAACCACTATGGATTTTAGCGAATTCAAGCTCCGGGTCAATGTCCGGACGAGTATCGAGAACGCCTACCGCGCGTGGGCTACCCCCGGGGGGCTGGACTCCTGGTTCCTCGGGAAAATGACGTTCACCGCGCCGGATGGCACGGTCCGCGCCGATGACGAGCCGGTACAGGAGGGGGACGAGTACACCTGCTTCTTCCGGCACAAACCG
This sequence comes from Dinghuibacter sp., assembly GCF_035492835.1. Taxonomy (NCBI): domain Bacteria; kingdom Pseudomonadati; phylum Bacteroidota; class Chitinophagia; order Chitinophagales; family Chitinophagaceae; genus Dinghuibacter; species Dinghuibacter sp. Next base: position 22,712 of record NZ_DATJIY010000072.1, on the reverse strand, counting down.
GACGTGGTGCTGATTAAGGGTAAAGTCCTCAAGGCCAATCGCAAAGACTTGTTCAGCTTTACCTTTTCCAAAAACTGCCCGGTGACCGTCTCGATCTACACCGAGCAGGACGAGACGATCGTACAGCTCCTGGAAAGCAACCTGCCGACGGATGAAGAGACCATCAAAAAGCACTTCGTGGGCGACACCAAGGGGTGGATCTTTTACCTCCTCAATTTGAAATCGGTCATGGAAGGCGGGTTGGACCTCCGCAACCGGAACTCGGAAATAAAAAACGTAATCACACATTAATATGAACTACCAACGCACCATCAGCGCGCCCGTGAGCGCTTCGGCAGCTTTCCATGACATTAACCAGGTTTCCGGCTGATGGGCCAAACACGTGGAAGGCTACACCGAATCCCTGCACGACGTGTTCACCGTCCGTTTCGGGACGACCTGGGTGACCTTCGAGGTCACCGATATGACACCCTATCGCCGGATCGAATGGCTGGTCACCGATTGCTACCTGCCATGGCTAACCGACACGACCGAATGGACCGGAACGCGGGTCGTCTTCGAGATCGCGGACGGACAGGTGACCATGACCCACCACGGCCTGGTGCCGCAGGCCGAGTGTTACGAGCAGTGCGAACGTGGCTGGAACGAGCACTTCGGCGAAAGCCTCAGCCGCTTTCTTACCGGGCATGTGGGGATGCCGGTGTAAACGCCTGGAGGGGCGGCGCCGCCCCTTTTTCCAGCAACATATAGTATTTCCCTTTGAAAGTATTGACATCCACCCCCTTCGATATTATATACGCGCTGTATATGCTGACCATGCCGTTGCCCGGTAAACCGCGCCGGCCCGGAGACCCGCGTGATCGCATCGAAGATCTCTAACGGGTGGCGGTCAACTGTTAGTTCGCATTGATAATCTTGTTTCATGTAAAAAGTATTTATACATAAAACTAGTTTGCGCGAACCGCCGGAACATATCGGAAATGGAGAATTCGGTCCCGCGTACATTTCCGGCGTACTTTCCCCTTACGAATTTACTACACGATATTTTCTATTTGTTTACAAAAACGTCTCGGACGCGCGCGCGCTCTAGCATGGTTTTTGTCGGTTGTGTACCGCTTTGCACATTTAATCATAACCCTCGTACTTAATCATGAAAGAGACCGTATACTGATTTACTTTCGACGCTGCTTTCCACACAACTTTTATTTTTTCCAATTTATTATCGATTGCTTTTCAGCCATTGTTCACGCATATTATGCGTTGAGCGATGGAATGAATTGCAAAAAAGGGGCTTTGCATGTATCATAACTCTACACACCAATAATTATGAAGAACCTTTTCTATGTACTGCTGCTGCTGGTACCCGGGCTTTGTCATGCCCAAGGCGATCAAACCATCATTACCGTTCCCATCAACGCCAGCGGAACGACGACCTTCCAGGCGATCCTGCACCTGCCGGACGACTATGCAACGAGCTCCACCAAGTACCCGTTGCTGATGTTCTTTCATGGTTCGGGGGAAGGCGGCCCGAATCCCGTCACGATATACGGGAGCTCCGGCTCGGGCGGACCGGCTTACTGGATCGCGCAGGGTCTGTTCCCGTCGAGCTTCGTGAACCCCGCGGACGGGAAGTCCTACAAGTTCATCGTCGTGTCACCCCAGGCCAATCCGCCGGGCATACAGATGTCGACGACGGCCCAGGAGGCGGATTACATTATTTCTTATTTGTATGCGCACTACCGCATCGACACGACCCGGTTGTACCTGACGGGGTTGTCCGACGGTGGCGAAACCGCGTGCGAATACCCCGGGGGCATTATGTCCAATGGGGGTAACGAGCTGCGGTTCACCCGGACACATCGGGTGGCGGCCGTTTTGCCGATGTCGGAGAACGGGATCGCGAACCTGATCCCGGAGCAGGCGGACTCGATCACCGCCGAAAAGATCGGGTTCTGGGGATTCGGTTCGACCGACGAGCAGGGCCAGAACACGCTCCAGCTGGCCTGGTATTGCAACCAGAACGTCGCCAACTGGGCGATCACGACGTCCTATACGGGCGGTCACTGCTGCTGGGGACAGTTTTACAACCCTTCGTTCACCCAGAACGGGATGAGCATGTATCAATGGATGTTGCAATATACCAGCACCGGCGGCGGTCCCGCGGGCGGGACGGTACCCGTGGCTAACGGCGGCGCCCCCCAGACGATCACGCTGCCCACGACCCAGACCACGCTCAACGGCTCGGCGTCGAAGGTACAGGGAGGTACGATCACTAAATACGCCTGGTCCCAGCAATCGGGCCCTTCCAAGGCGACGATCGCCAGCCCCACGTCGGCGACAACCACCGTCAGCGGCCTTAACACGCCGGGGACCAACGTTTTCGCCCTGCAGATCACCGACAACACCGGCAGGACCGCCACCGCCACCACCCAGGTGACGGTCAACGCGTCGGCGACCTCGGTGACCCTGCCCGGCACCGTGCAGGCGGAGAACTATACCTCGGAGAGCGGCGTGTCGACACAGACCACGACCGACGCGGGGGGCGGTGTTAATGTGGACTATATAGATAACGGAGACTGGATGAACTACCTGGTCAACGCGACGGCAGCGGGCGCCTATACCGTAGCCTTCCGCGTCGCGACCCCGAACAGCGGCGCGTCGTTCCAGGTGAAGAACAGCAGCGGAACGGTCCTGGCCAAGGTGTCGGTGCCCAATACCGGTGGTTACCAGACCTGGACGAATGTCAACGCCACGGTGACGCTGCCCGCGGGCAGCCAGACGCTGCAAGTCGTTTCGACGGCGTCCCCCGAATGGAATCTCAACTGGATGCAGTTCAACAGCAACGCGCCTTCCGGCGCCACCATCCCCGGCACGATCCAGGCCGAAAGCTACAGCTCGATGAGCGGCGTGTCGACCCAGGGCACGTCGGACGTCGGCGGCGGTCTGAACGTCGACTATATCGACAACGGCGACTGGATGGACTATACCGAAAACGTGGCCGCGGCCGGCATATACACGGTCAGCTTCCGGGTCGCCACGCCCAACAACGGTGCATCGTTCCAGGTGCGCAACGCCTCGGGGACCGTCCTGGCCACCGTGCCGGTGCCGAATACCGGTGGCTTCCAGAACTGGACCACGATCAGCGCGGTGGTCACCCTGCCTGCGGGCAGCCAGACCCTCCAGCTCTTCTCCAACGCCGCCCCGGAATGGAACATCAATTATATGGAATTCGCCGGCGGCGGCGACGCCGGCGACATCCCGGGAACCATACAGGCGGAAAATTACAGCACGATGAGCGGCGTGTCGACACAGGGCACTTCCGATGCCGGCGGCGGTCAGAACGTCGACTATATCGACAACAGAGACTGGATGGACTATAACATCGACGCGGCTTCCTCGGGGACCTACACCGTAGGTTTCCGGGTCGCGACGCCCAACAGCGGCGCGTCGTTCCAGGTGCGTTCGTCCACGGGCGCCGTCCTGGCCAGCGTGTCGGTGCCCAAAACCGGCGGGTTCCAGACCTGGACCACCGTGAACGCATCGGTGACCGTACCGGCGGGGAGCCAGACCCTCCAGGTCTATTCCACCGCTGCCCCCGAATGGAACCTCAACTGGATGCAGTTCGCCACCACGGGTTCGGATGCGTCCGACACGTCCCTGTCGGTGTCCACGGACTCTACTTTCCAGCTGTATCCCAACCCGGTCCGTTCCAACTTCACGCTCAACATCACCAACGGGCGCACCGGCAACACCATCGTCCGCGTGATGGACCTTTCCGGGAACACCCGCCAGGTCGTCGCGGCCTACAAGGACCAGCAGCAGATGACGCTGAATGTAAACGCGTCGGAGCTGCCGGTGGGGATGTACTTTGTCCAGGTAGAGATTGGGGCATGGCACGCGGTGAAGAAGATTATCAAGGAGTAAGCCGCTCCGCGGCTCACCGCGAGAGCGCCTTTATCATATTCGCCAGCAACCGGCCCGCTATCGGGTCGGTTGTTGACTTTTCCACCAGGACCTCGCTCAGGATGGCTGTACCCCTGTCCCTTACGACGGCGATGGGATAGCCGCGCAGCTTCTCCAGCGTCGCCTGGCGTTGGGCCAGGTCGCCGTTGAGGTAACCGTGGACGCGGGTGAAGGAGGCAGGGGCTTCCAGGGCCGGGTTCTGGACGATCTGGAATTCGCCCGAGCACGTTATCGGTGGTTCGGGCAGGTTGTCGTTGAAGTATCGGATGTCTTCGATGGCCAGGCCGTCGAAAACAGGGGATTCGGGGATGTCCATGTTCATGACCTCGCCTTTCCAGCTCAACACGCCTTTGATGTACTCCGGGTAGAGCGCGGAGGCCATGACACCGGGATGTAGGACCAGGATTTTGCCGCCGGCTGCGACATACTGTCTAATAGCTTGTATGTCATCGGGCGTCGTATTGCCGGGGTTGAGACCGGCGAGGACCAGCGGTCGTTTGACGCTTAAAGCGGCGTTCAGCGTTGTGTAGTTCTCGTGGGCCAGGTGGAGGGTGTCGAAGACCTTGTCCATGCGGCCGCTGTAGTCGAGGAGCGATACGGAAGGGGCGGCGACCCAGGAATGCGGGGCCAGGACGACGTCGTAGTCGTTGGCGGAGAGGGTTTTTCCGTCACGGACGAGTTTTAGGACCAGGCGGGCGCTCACGCGGCCGGCTACCGCCGGGAGGGTGATCGCGGGGGTGAGCCAGCGGCGGCCGTAGTAGGGAACTGCCGGGGCTTCCATCGTGCCTTTAGCCAGCGTCTTGTCTGACTCGATCGACCATTCCACTGTCGCGGGCGCTTCGTCCTCCTGGTCGTTCACGATACACACGCGCACCGGCAGCCGGTCGCCGCCGTAAAAGTGGCGGCCCCAGAGCTCCGCGGAGACGAGGAGGGGTTGGAGAGCCTTTTTCATGGCATAATACACGGGGTACGGCTGTATGCTATCGGTGTTGTAGACATAACGGAACCAGGTGATGGCAGCGAAGTGGAGGATACCCGCGGCCTGGTCGTCCGTGCGGCGGAACGCCTCGGCGACTTCGCGGGTAATAAAGGCATGTGTCGTCAGGAATACAGACGGATCGGCATAGTCGTAGGCGTATTTGCCGACAAGCGCCTGGGCGGTTTGGTGGACAAAGGTGTAAAACCGTACGGGGTGGCCGGTCTCGTTGTTGGAATAACCGGTGGACATCTCCTGGCTGATCAAGGGGCGGCCGGGGTTTTTGTTGCGCGTTTGGAACTCGCCCTTGAACTGGTCGAAGATGGAATTGTCATACCAATTGGGGTACATATGGATGTCGTCGACGTCGCCGTCGTCGATGTCGCTTAGGTTGAAGCGTTTTCCGCGCTTGTAATTCGAATCGAATACTATTGGCCGTGTGGGGTCCGCCTTCCGCATCCGTTTGACCACGCCGGAGATGATGTGCATCTTTGAGCTGGCGCGCGCGATGTCCGGGTCATTGTCATAGAACTTCATCTCGTTGTTGACGGTCCAGAGCAGCAGCGACGGGTGGTTGCGGTATTTGCGGAGCAGGTCGAGCCATTCGTCAGCCCATAGGTCGATGAGGGGTTTTGGGGGCATGGTGCCCTGGATCATCAGCCACGGCCAGGTGCCTTCGTAGCTAACGCCTACCCCTACCCTGTCGGCGGCCGCCAGCCAGGTTTCGGTAAAGGGGACGGTATGCGTCCGGGTGGCGTTGATGTGGGCGTCGTGGAATAGCGACAGGAATTTATCCGCCAGCTTACCGTCATTGGGCGCCAGCGGCATGGCTGTCTGGTTGGCGCCCCGGAACCAGTATTTTTTACCGTTGAGGTATAGGAACCCGTCTTTAGCTTCGAAGGTCCGGAAACCGGAGGTGATGGTTACCGTGTCTTCTCCTGCGGAAAAACGGAAGGCGTAGAGGTTGGGATCCTCCGGGGACCACAGCCTCGGATGGAGGCCGGTCACGGCGTATTTTATGACGGCGCTGTCGTGGGCACGGATGAGCTGCGGTGCGAGGGCGGTGTCTTTAAGTCCGGGGATCGTCGTGCGAAGCGACGTTTGCACGTCCTTGTCCCCGTCATTGCGGATGGTTACGTCGAAGGCCGCGCCTTTTAGGTCCGGCTGGATAAACACATCTCCGATGTGTACCGGGTCGGTTATGACCAGCTTCACCGGCTGCCAGATGCCCGCCGGGTCATCCACGAAAAAGCCGTGCGCCAGGTCCTTGATCATCTTTTGCGTCACCTCTACGGTGACCGCCACGTCCGCGATCTTGTCGGCGTTCTGGATGTCATGGACATAGTCGCGGAGGACCTTTACGGTGACGAGGTTGCGGCCGGGGTGCAGGTACGGGGTCACGTCGAGCGTGAAGTCGCCGAACATGCCGATGTGGCTGCCGGCTTTCTGGCCGTTGACCCAGACCTCGGCGACCTTGGAGACGGCGTCGAAGGAGAGCTCCGCGTGCTTTTCTTGAATGCCGCGCGGGAGCGTGATCCATTGGCGATACCACCCCACATTGGTCTTGGTGTAGTCGAAGGTATACGCCGCGCAGCGGTCGATCTCCTGTTGGTAGTACCTGTCGGAGGCGCCCTTGCTTTCGTCCTTGTACTTTTCTCCGTGGAGCCAGACGCGGCTGGGGTTCCAGAAGTTGGGGACGCCGAGGACGTGCCACGTCTCATCCTTCCTGTAGGGATCGGTGGCGTCTTTTGGGTCAGTTAGCTCGTAGCCGGGGGTGAAGAGCCACGCGCCGTCGAGCGAGACTTCGGTGCGGCCGGATTTTAGGGTTGGTACGTCTATGGGTTTGTAGGCCACGCGTTCCACCTTTCGCTGGCGTTCCTTGTCTGTTCCTTGCGGGTCCGGGTTTTTGTCCGTGGGTTCGCCGGGGAACTCGCGGGCGGGTCCTTCCGACGATGGAGCGGGTCCGATGTGGAGGTCCCTGAACTCCGTCTCGATATAGCTCCCGCCGAGCGTGACCTGCCCGTTGGTGAGAAGGGCGTCGCGGACGTCGATGCGGGGGAGTTTCTCGTCGTTGAGGTATATGCGGATGCGGTCGCCGGCTACGGTTACACGGAACCGGTACCAGGTGTTTGGCTTGACCGTAAATGCCAGCGGTCTTAGCGCGAGATAGTCGTCAGCGCCCATAAAGCCGAGGCGTTCCAGGTAGAGCGCGTTGAAGCTGCCGCCCTTGAGACCGAAGACATAGCGGTCGTCGCGGGTGCGGGCGCGGAAGCCGGCGCAGATGTGGATGTCGCCGGCGGGTAGGGTTGCGGCGGGGCTCATCGCCTCGAAGGTGAATTGATAATCTTTTGCGGCGGTGTCGCCGTAACAGGCGTAGGCGTTTTTCGCCTTCAGGACGCCGTCGGCGATGGCGCATTCACCGCGGCCAATCACCGCGAAATGGCTTATCGGGTCAACGCCGTTCTTTTGCTGCGCCGCCAGGCTTGCCGGGAGCAGCCACATGAGCCATGCTATTCGCCTCATCTTATGGTATGGTTTTGTCGATATGAACCAGTTTTCCCTGGGCGTTCATGCCCTCCACCACGACGCGGAGGCTGCCGTTAACGTCGTCGTTGTAAAACGTCAGCCGCGCGCTGGGGCTTCCTCCATCCAGGAATACGTATGGATTCCAATACAACGTCGGCCGGATGTCGGGCAGGAAGGCCGACTGGTCCGTCGGTTCCACCGAATAGTCGGGGGAATAGAACTGGCGCTCGGCGGCATAGCCTTCGAGGAGGCCATAGGGCAAGCCCTTTACCGGCTCGGGCTGGATGTCCTTGCCCTTGCGGGTGTAGATGGCGATCGCGCCCGCGCGGGCGTTGGCGATGGGACCGATCATAAAGGGCGGGTGGAAGACCTTGACATAGGCGATGTCGCTGACGGGGATGTCCTGGACGTAGTCGGCCCGCTGGGCGACCTCGTCGACATAGAGCGTGGGCGTGGTCTGCCGCCAGCGCAGGATGGGATAGGCGTCCTTGTATTGTACCTCCAGGCCGGGCACGACCTGTTTGAGGTAAAAAAAGATGTCGACCGAGTGCTGCGCCAGTGGGTCGTCCTTGACGTCGAACTGGTAACCGGCGTCGCGTTTGAAGGGGCCGGTGGCATACTCCTGGTCCATCACGTCGACGGGACGTTTGCGGTTGCCGTTGATGGTGATCTGTTGGAGCTCGATGGTCTTTTGCTTTTGCGCCCGCGCGGCTTCGGCTGTCGCAAAGAAACCCAGGTGCGTCGTGTCTTCTTTGCCCGCGTTAACGGGCGCAACCGGCCCCTGCGCGGGTAGCAGCCCCGTCGACAGCTCCGCGGAATACCTGCTCCCGCCGGCAAACTTGTAAAAGGCCTTTACGGTGTCGTAGAACATCACGCCTTTTTGCGCAAAGCGTCCGTCAGCCCCGACGGGCAGCATGATCCGCTGGCGGCTGCTGTCCTTGGCCTGGAGGACCAGCATCACCTGCCCGCCCGCGGGCAGGCTGCGGACCGAACCCGTTATATGGCCGTCGATGGTGAGCATGCTGGTATCGCGCGGGTACCGGATCGCGGGGAACGGCGAAGCCCAGTCGAAACGCCGCCAGCCGTGCGTGAGCATGACCAGGTCGATCTGCTTCGCGCCCTCCGGGGTAAAATAGTACGACGGGTGATAGACGGCGCCGCGGAGGTCGTCGCTGAGCAACAAACGCGAGACGATGGTCTCGTCGCCGGCAGGCAACCCGCCGTCGGTAACGGACACCGACAGGTTGGTAAAGACGCTGTCCGGCACCGTGATCTCGATTTCGTTTTTGCCGCGCTTTTCGCTGCTCCGGGATATGACGTCAACGGCGGCGTTGAAAAGGTGCTGCCGGTTGTTCACAAAAGCGACGCGTTCCGCCAGCGGCTTCCAGTCCGCGTCAAAGAGCGTGAACTGGATGACGCCCGTGGGCAGGTCGCCCGTGGGCACCTGGAGGGCCGCCTCCGTTTTGTCCCCGAGCGTCAGCCGCGCCGCGAAGACGGGCGTGTGGTTCATGTGCACGACGAGGTTGAAGACGCCGGGGGCCGTTCGGCGAACGATCACGGTGCTCTGGCCATTCCGTGGCTGAACCTGGAGGGTGACGCCGCCGGGTGCGATCTCCGGGAGAAGGGATTTCCAGGAGCGCCCGCTGCCGTCGGTCCAGGTCGCGGTATAGTTTATGCCGGCCGCGGGCTGAATGAAAAAGCTGCCCATACCGTCGTGCTCCGGCGTCAGCGAGTCGACGAGGCTGCCATCGCTGCCCTGGACGACGCCGCTGATGGTAACGGGGATACCGTGGGCGTCGCAGGCCTTGAAGGCGACCTTCGAGGCGAGGCCGCGCACGAGGCGGCCGCCTTCGGGGAAGAAGGTGAGTTGCGTCGGGCCCGCGGTCGCACGCGTGGTTGCGGCGCCCGCCACGGGGATGGTCTTGTCATACAGGAACGCCGTATCGAAATTGAGCATCCACTGCGTGTATGCGCGCACGCGGACGGCCGCGCCGGGGTAGGCGGCAGGGATGTCGAACTGGCCGCGGGCGGAGGCTTCGTAGATGGGGGCGACGTCGTGGCGCAAGAGGCGGCCGGCGGCGTCGTACCAGTCGACGTAGAGGTTGCGGCTCAGGGTCGAGGGCGCGAAGCCCGACAGGAGATAGGCTTTGAACCAGATCGTTTCGCCCCGGTTATAGGCAGCGCGGTCGAAATGGAGGTACAGCTTTTCTTCGGGGTAGCGGTCGGCGTAACGCGACAGGGTCGAGTCCACCTGCGCGTACGGGCGGAGGGCGGAGAGGACGAGGATCGCTGCAAGAAGGGTTTTTGTCATAAGGGTTATAGGTATGCGCCCGGAGGCGTCGTGTTATTGATCTGTGCGGAAGGGCGCCGCGGGGAGCCCCTCTTTGTTGAATAGGTTTCCGTCGGGGTTGTCGGCCCAGTCGTAGCGCACCGCGACGGGGGAAGGCACCTGGTCGCTGGAGACGATCACCGCGTCGCCGTCGAGGCGGGCGGTGGCGGTAACGAAGCGGCCGTCTGGGCCGGCGACGGCAAAGCCCTTGAGGGTATCCACGGGGCGGAGCGGTTCGGTGAACCAGACGCGGATCGCGCGGCCGTCGACGGCCATGTGGTCGTAGCGGGGGCCGGTGTATACGGCGCGCTGGTGATAGACGAGGTGACCGGCTACGGCGGCGAGCCGGTAGCCGACGTCGAGCTTGTCGGTGGGGTGGATGTTCCCGGGCTCGCCGAGGTCGATGGTTACGGCCATACCGGTTTGGGCGAGCGACAGGGTCCTGTATTGCGCCTCGCGCACCCAGGGCCAGTTGCCTTCGGTCTTGGGCTGGAAGTTCGGCAGCTGCACATACAGGAAGGGGAAGTCGCCCTCGCCCCACTGGCGCCGCCAGTCGCGGATCAACGCGGGAAAAAGGGTTTTGTACTCCATGGCGTCGGTCAGGCGGTCGCCGTTGCTTTCGCCCTGGTACCAGATGACGCCCTTGATCGCGTAGGGCAGCAGCGGGTGGATCATGGCGTTAAAGAGCACCGTGGGGGTGCCGAAGCCGACGATGGCGGGACGTAGGGCGACATAGTGCCGCAGGGCCGTGTCCGCGAAAAGCGATTCGCGGCTCACCCAGGCCTGGGCGGGGGTGCCCCCCTTGTAGCTGCAGATCATGCCTACGGGGGCGTGGGTCATCGTACGGACCTTTTGCGCGAAATAGTAACCGACAGCGGAGGGGCCGTGCCACGCCCACCTGGCGGACAGCGCCGCGGGGGAGCAGACGATCCAGCGGCCGTCGTCCGCGGTAACGGGCTCCCCTATCCCCTCCTGGGGGTCGGGGGATTTTGCCATGGGGACATAGAAAAAACGTATGAGGCTGTCGGTGGCCCGCGGGATCGTGGTGGCGGCGTGGCTGTCGGTTTGGATGCCGAACTCCATGTTGGACTGGCCGGAGGCGAGCCAGACGTCGCCGACGAGGATGTCGTGGAGCACCATGGTGTCTGCGCCGCAGGTGATCGACATGTCGAAGGGGCCGCCGGGCTTTAGGGGCGCCAGGTGAGCGGTCCAGCGGCCGGTGCTGTCGGCGAGGGAGGAGTAGGTGCGCCCCCTGATGCTCACGCGTACCGCGGCCCCGGGCGCCGCCCACCCCCAGACGGGCGCGGCAGTTCCCCCTTGCAGCACCATGTGGTCGGAGATGATGGCGGGTAGCCGTAGGCGTGAGCCCGCGACCGACGGGCGGGCGCCGAGGCCCCAATCGCGGTTTGGACGGGGGCCCATGACGAGCTCCAGGGTGCCGCCGGCCATGAGCTGGGCGTGGGTGAACCAGGGCGACATAAGGTCCACGCCGTTCAACGTGGCGCGCTGCACGTACTTATTGACGCGGGAGCATAGAGGCGCGGAAACGGTAAAAGTGCGGCCGTTAGGAAGGGATATGGACGCACGCGTAAACACGGGGCTGCCGATCGCGTACACCGGTATGCCCGGAGTCACGGGATAAAAGCCCATCGAAGAGAATACGACAAAAGCCGACATACCGCCGCCGTCCTCGTCACCGGGTATGCCAAAGACGTTGTCCCGGAACCAGAGGTCGAGCAGCAGGCGCACGCGTTCGGCGGTCTTCCAGGGGCTGGACGTAAAATTGTAGAGATACGGGATATGGAAGCTGGGCTCGTTACCCATGGAGTACTGACCCACGTTGCCGGTGGCGTCGGGGAACTTATACCAGAAGTCGCTCTTGCTGCGACCCAGGCCCTCGCGGAAAAGCTGGTCCAGCCGCGCCTCGAAAGACGCGGGGCCGCCCATCAGGCGCACCAGGCCGCCGATGTCTTCCTGTACCTGCCAGAGATAGGTCCAGCCGTTATTCTCGTCGTAGTAGTCGCGGCCGCCCGCGCCGCCGTCGAACTTGGGGTCGATGCCGATCCAGGCGCCGCTGCTGTCGCGCGGCAGGAACATACCACGGGAAGTGTCCCAGAGGCGTTTGTAGTTCGAGGAGCGATCCATGAAAATGGTATAGTCCCTGGTGTGCCCCAGCTCCGACGCCATCTGCGCCACCGCCCAGTCGTCATAGGACGCCCCGAGCGTCACGGCCACCGCCTGACGGTGTTCGCCGGGGTTGACGGCGGCGACGGTTTCGGTCTCCCCGGGCCGTAGCGCGGGCATGTAACCGTGGGTATAGAAAAACGAGTCCAGCGACGTCGACGGTCCGTTCCGCCACGGTAACAGCGTCGCCGACGTGGCGTTCTTTCGCATACCCTCGTACGCCGCAGACGGGTCGTCGGGCCGTATGCCCTTACGGTAGTCGTCGAGGATCATGATGGACGAATGAAAACCGTTCATACACGCGTGGTCCCCAAAGAGCACGGGAAAGGTCGGCATCCAGCCGAGCTGTTTATACATGGTCACATAGGAATTCAGCATGTCGCGCTCCAGCCCCGTGTCAAGGATGGCCCGCAGCGGGTGGAGCGCCAGGTAGGTGTCCCAGATCCAGTCGTCGACATAAAAGGGACGCCCGGACGTGCGATGGATGGTGTTGTCAAAACCGCTATAGTACTGCCCGTCCTCGGTGATGTCGACCATACGCTCGTTACACCGGTAAAGGGCCGTATAAAACGAACGCTTCTCCGCCTCCGTGCCGCCTTCGACGCGGATCTGCCCGAGTACGGCGGACCAGGCGGTAAAAGCGTCCTGTTTCAAGGCCGCGAACGTCCGCCCGGAAAGCTCCTCCTCAAAACTCCGCCGCGCCTGCTCCGGGCTGATATACGACACCGCGTAGCGGAACTCCACGGTGTCGGTCGGGCCGTTGGCGCCAAAGTTGGCCCAGGCCCGGCTCCCGCTGGCGCCGATACGGCCCTTTTCGCTGAAGCGGCCATAGACATAGACCTTGATGTTGTCGTGGTAGGTCTCCATGCCGTGGAGCGTCTGGTCCCCATCGAAATGCCAGGCGCTTTCGCCCTTGTTGTAGGTCCCGAACAACACGTTCCTTGGGCGCTGACCCGAAAATGCAAAACGATAGATCCCCGTTTTTCGCCCCGGAGTAAAGTCCACCGCCACGTCGTCGTCGAGCAGGTACGTCGCGTAATACCAGGGGCGGGTTATCTCCGAGCCCTGGTCGTAGGGCATGGGCTCGTCGCCTGAGCCGCCACGCGAGGGCCTCACCGAAAAGGCCTGTCCCAGGCGGTGCGAGACGACGATCAACGGAAAGTCCGTAATCCGGTCGTCGATATAATCTTTCCGGTTAGGGTACACGCGGATCATCTGGTGCGGCAGTTGCACCGTGGGTCGGGTTGGTTGTAAAAGGGCTCCCACATTTCCGATGGTGGGATCGACATACTCGCCGTTCTGTGCGTTAACCGTTAGTCCGGTCAAAAGAATCCATGCAAAAGTCAGGGGACGCATCATTTAGTTGTTTTAAATTCCTGTCGCACGATATCCAGGTAGGATTCCCCATAGGGCGTCACGCCTTTTGTATTCACGGTATCCGGCTCCAGCTGCATGTCGTACTGCCATTGGTTCCAGGAATCGATCAGGACCATGCGGATGCCGCCGGCGCCGGTGTCGGCATTCATCTTGGCGACGTTACAGAGTTGTTTGAACATGGCGCCGCCATCGGTCCGGGGATAGATGGGGTTGGTGCTGTTGGCGGTGGTGATCGTGGGGTCGCACGCCGGGCTGATATCGGGGATGTAGTTGATCCCGCCCATGCTATCGCGGAAATACGCGCGGCTGTACTCCCAGTTCTGGTCCATCGCCTGTGGCAGCACGTACCAGCGGTCCCACTGGGTCAGGCCGGCGTTGCCGCTGAGGCTGTTGTGGTAGATCGCGTCGACGCAGCCCTGGAAGCGGTCGATATACCGCGCGGGCGGGGACCAGGGGTCCTGCATCCCGACGAGGTACATCGTAAAGCCCAGCGCGGAAAGGTGGGTACGGATCGAATCATAGATCGCGATATTGTTGTTGGAAAACATGTTCTCCGCCGCCTCGATATAGAGCAACGTCTTCCCGTTCACCTTTACGTAGTTCGGGTCGTTTTCGAAGGCGGCGGCCGCGCGGGTGAAGTCGGCGAGCATGTTGTTCAGCGCCACGGGGGTCTTTTCGAGCGGGGCGGTGTTGCTGATGCCCAGCGCGCCGGAGTTGAGGCTGTAGGCCAGGGCGAACTTCATCGTACCGGGGTTCTGGCCGATGAACGTCTTGATCAGCGTCGAGTCGTTCTTCCAGTTGGCGTTGTCCTTGGTGGGCGACCGGTAGGCAAACAGGAAGTAGTCGATACCCGCGCGGGCCGCCTGCGCGATGTGGGCGGCCATGACGGCGGGCGGGACGGCGCCGCTGGGCATATTATAGTCCCCCACCACCGGCACGCGTTTGACGCTGGTGTTGAAGGTGGTGAAGTTGTAGTAGAACGCGCCGACGGTATAATCCTTCGTGACGAAGATGTCGGGAATGGTATAGGCCAGGACGTTGCTCGAGGGCGAGGGGCCCGTATTATCCTTTAGGAAGGGCCACTTTTTGCAAGAGGCCAAAAGACCCGCGGCAACGAGGAAAAGAAATAACTTTTTCATATGCAAAGAGTTTGAAACCCGTGCAACTCCCGGGCGGTTCTTGCCCGGGCGTGTGCCTAGGGCAAATAGGTGGATGAAAGGGTAACCGTAAAATTCGCGCTCGCCGCCGCCGCCTTGAGCGACTCCCAGTTGGGCCCATACCACTTCTGGAGGAAGCGCATGTCGAACCCGGTGGGCGCGAGCGTATTCCAGTCGGCGATCTTGTTGGGGATCGCGAAGTCGAGCTGGATGTCGGGGTTGTATTCGTTGTTGACGATCAGCGAGGCGTTCAACGGCGACAAAGCGAGATCGGCTACACCCTGGGCGTAACCGTTGGGGTTGAGGGCGGACTCGTTGGAAGGATAAGACCCGCGGCCCGGTATGTCCATCCAAAGGGTGTGGGAGGTATAGCTGGCGTTCCCCCCGGGGTTGAGCTCGGGCGGGAAGGTGAAGAAACGTGTGCGGCGCTGGAGGCACCAGCTGTCAAAGCTCTGGTCGGGGAAGTAGTTCATCCACTCCTGCGCCCATATCTGGTGAAGGACGTCGGTGATGTTGGCGTTGGACAGGTCGAGCGGGTCCGAATAGGCATTGGTGCAGACCGTGTTCCACTGTACGCCCTGCTGGGTCATGTACGCGGCCAGCTGGCCGCTGGACAGCCCCCAGTACGCGAAGTTGGCCTTGATACCCGCTTCATAGTAGGTCTCGGCGGGGGAAGCGCCGCCATAGCCCAGCTGCGCGGCCTCGGCCTTCAGGAAAAGACATTCGGCGTAGGACAGCATGATGATCGGGCGGGCCGGGTTGGTGAGGATGGCGTCGGCGATCAGGGAGTAGGCGGTGTCGTTGATACCCGAGAGCGGGTTGGTGAGCCCTGTGAGGGTGGTCCCCCAGTTCGGGAGCAGCGTCGTAAAGTTGGCCGCGAGCGCCTTGCCGAGGTAGGGCACGCCGTATTTGACGATCCGGAGCGAATCGTCGTTCAGGCTGGGGAGCGTGTCGGTGACCTGGAAGCGCGCGGTGTGCGACGTCACGGAGTCGAAGTATACCGCCATCCGCGGGTCGTTGTAGGACCTGAGGAAGATCTGCATGAACTCCGCCATCCGCGGCGGCGCGGTGTGACCGGAAGCGGAATACGGGTAGTAGCTGTTGGAGTTGATAAAGAAGTTCCAGTACGGGTTCCAGTTGTTGGTGACGTTCTCGTAGGCCATCTTGGCGGTCTCGGACTCGGATTGGAGCAACGCGGACTCGTTGGTCATACAGTCCCGGATGTTGGCCACGGCCTTGGCGTTGAGGTTCTTCATACACCGCAGCGCCACCTTGAGGCGGAGGGTGTTGGCGAAGTGTACCCAGCTCGTCAGGTTACCGCCATAGACGACGTCGTAGCTGAGCTTGTCGCCGGTGGGGATGATCTGCGCGGCGGCGTCCTTGAGGCTGTCGAGGATATAGGAATAGACCGAGTCCTCGTTGTCGAAGCCGACGGTGTTGAGGTAGTTCAGGTTGTTGGCCTGGGTGACCGGGATCGGGCCGAACTGGGCCACCAGGATCGAAAAGCTGTACCACTTCACGATCCGCGCGATCTCGACCCGGTTGTGGTAGATCGAGTCGCCGGCGTAGGTGAGGATCGTCTGGTCCAGGTTTTCGAGGACGTTATTGTAGATATTCTTCCAGAGGCCGCCGTCGGTCACGTCGTACCGCGAGCCTTCCCATATCTGGTTACCGAGGTCCCAGTAGTGCTGGTAGTTGTAGGTGGACATCTGCATGTTGAGCGTCCGGACGGCGGCCTCGATGGTGGACTCGGGCGATACCGACGTGAATTTATTGGGGTCTTGATTCAAAGTGGTAAAATTCTTTGTGCACGAGCAGAAAAGAAAAGCCACGATCATAAGTTTTCGCATACAGGCAATTTTAAAGTGCAACCTTCAGGTCAAATCCATACTGTGCATAAGGGAACGAGTTCCCCGCGTCTATACCCTGGGCGTTACCGGACGAATTCGCGGCTTCGGGGTCGATGCCCTGGGGCGTCCGTTTGTAGAGCGTCCACAGGTTGCGGCCGACGAAAGCGACGCGGATGCCCTTGACGGGCCAGCGGCCGATCCATTCCCGGGGGACGGTGTACCCCAGGACGAGCTCGCCGATCTTGATGTCGCTGGCGTTGTAGGTGATGGCGGGGGTGTTGTTGAGCACCATATCCGACTCGTAGGTCGTGGGGTTCATCCAGACATTGCTCTTGGCGCCGACCTCGTAGCGGCCGTTCTTGTCGAGGACGGGGTTGCCCTTGGCGTCCACCTTGATCTGGTAGGCGTTCGGGTATTGGGCGCCCTTGACGCGGCCGGAATCGGCATACCGGGTAACGGTGCTGCCAACCGTCTGACCTATCCCCTGCTGCTCGTTGCCGTTCTCTCCGAGGATAATGGAGCTCATGAGCCACGCGTCGCGCCCGTACAGGCTCGCCTGGGTATTGCCGGCGAAGTTGGCGCGGCCGTAGCTGGCGGAATATATCTTGCCGCCCCACTTGACGTTGAAGAGGATCGAGAAGTCGAAACCGGCGTAGGTCATCGACGTACCGATGGAGCCGATCCAGTCGGGGTGGAAGTTCCCGAGGTAGGTGTTGGGCTGGACGACGGCGCGGCCGTTGGCCTGGACCAGCGTGGTGTCGCCGACCATGTAGGGGGCGTTGCCCATCAGGTATCCATACGGCGCGCCCACCTTGGCGTCGACGTACACGCCCAGGTTCTGGGTCAGCTGGTAGGAGTTGACGCCTGGCGCCAAAGCGACGACCATATTACGGTTGAGCGACCAGTTGGCGAGCATGGTCCAGGTGAACTTCCGGTTCTGGAAAATCTTGGCGTTGGCCGACAGCTCGATCCCCTTGTTGGAGATTTCGCCGGCGTTGACATACCGGGTGTTGTAGCCGGTCTCGGGCGCGGTCTGGGCGCTGATGATCTGGTTGAAGGCCTTGGTGCTGTAGACCGTACCGTTGAAGCTGATGCGGTCGTGGAACATGGTTACGTCGATCCCCGCTTCGCGGGAGCGCGTCTGTTCGGGTTTCAGGAACGGGTTGTTGAGCGTGTTGCCGCTGGTATAGTTGATATAAGGGTTACCCAGGAACAGACCGCCGTAGGTGTAGGGCGTGATGAGCGCCTGGACCGGGGCGGAGTTGCCCACCTGCGCCCACGAAGCGCGCAGTTTGCCGTAGCTGATCAGGTCGTGGTTGTGGATGAAGTCGCTGAAGATAAAGCTCGCGCTCACCGAGGGATAAAAGAAAGAACAGTTGTTCACGGGCAGCGTCGACGACCAGTCGTTACGGCCGGTGACGTCGAGGAAAAGGAAGTTCTTGTATCCCAGCGTGGCGTTCCCGAAGATGGACTGCGTGTTGGTGCCGGACTCGGCTTCGTTCACCGCGGGGACGGCGTTGCTGTTGTTGATCGAGGGCATGTTGTGGACCAGCAGCCCTTTGATCCCCTGCGTCCGGGCGAGGCTGGTGTTGGTAACGACCTCGGCGCCCGCATTGGCCGTCAGGCTCCAGTCCTGGCGGAAGTTTTTGTTAAACATGAGCATGCCCTCGTAGTCGTAATTGAGGGAGTGCTGCTCCAGGTTGCTGTAGCTCCCCTGCGGGGTCTGCAGACCGCCCAGTTCCCGGTACTGCCAGGAGCTCAGGAAGTTCATGTCGGTCGCGCCCTGGAGGCGGAGGCTCAGGAAGTTGTTGATCCGGCTGGTGGCGGTGATGCCGCCGATCAAACGGTTATGGCTATCCTGGTTTTTGTCTTCGAACAGGGACCAGTAGATGTTTTCGATGCTGCCGACGGTGCCGAGGGCGTTGGAGTTGCCGGTGGCGGGGTTGACCCAGGGCACGAGGGCGTTCAGGCTAAAGCTCCGCGGCATATAAACGTAGGCGGCCATCGGGCTGGCGGGGTCCAGGTTGCGGACGGTCCGGTCGTGGGTCGTCTGCTGGGTATACAACACCCAGCTGTCGAGGGTCAGCCAGTTGATTTTGCGCGTGACGCTCAGGGAAACGTTGTTGCGGCGGATCTCGTTTTGGCCCGGCAAGACGTCGTTGCTGTAGACGTTGGTGTACGACAACCGGAAGGAGCCGTTGGCGTCGCCTTTGCTCACGGAGAGGTTGGAGGTGTTGGTCACGCTGGTCTTGTAGAGGGATTCTATGTTGCCGGGTTGAGGGGAATAGCCGCCGGGGAGCGGTTTTCCGGAGAAATCATCGTATGGCTGCCCCAACATGGGCATCCCCCAGCTGCTCCCGCTGGTCCCCATGCGGACCGCGCCGGTGCCGGGGACGATGTTGTTGCCGCTGGTCACCAGGAAGCCGTTGCCGCCCTCGCCGTATTCGTTCTGATAAGCCGGGAACTCGCTGATGGTGTTCCACATGGTGTTCTGGTTCACGGTGATGCCCAGGGTCCGGTCGCCGATCTTGCCCTTTTTGGTGGTGACCAGGATGGCGCCGTTGGCGGCGCGGGACCCATACAGGGCTGCGGCGTTGGGGCCTTTGAGCACCTCGATGGACTCGATGTCGTCAGGATTCAGGTCTTCGGCGCCGTTGCCATAGTCGAGGTTGTCCCCACGGGTGTCCCCCATGTCGTTCTGGATGGGCACGCCGTCCACGACCCAGAGGGGTTGGTTGTTCCCGGTGATGGAGTTCTCGCCGCGGATGACGATGCGGGTGGAGGAGCCGGGCTGACCCGTGGTGGTCACCTGGAGACCGGCGACCTTCCCGGCCAGGCCGTTGGTGATGTTGACGTCCCGGGCTTCGGTCAGCCGGTCGGGGTCCACCGACTGCTGGGCATAACCGATGGCCTTTTGTTTCTTGGTGAGACCCAGGGCGGAGACCACGACGACGTCGCCCATGTTCTTACCGTTGGGGGACAGGTTGATATGGAGGTCGATCTGGCCCTTGACGGGGACCTCGGTTTCGCCATACCCTACAAAGCTGACGATCAAAACGGCGGTTTGGGGGTCTTCTACGTTGATGAGGAAGTGTCCGTCGGACTTGGTGAGGGTGGAGGCGCTCCGTCCCTTGACGATGACGGTTACCCCCTCCATGGGCTCGCTTTTTTCGTTGAGGACCGTCCCCCGGATGGGGATCTTCTGGCCAAAGGCCATAGAAAAAAGGAGTAATGACCCTAATGAGACAAGCAATCTTTTCACATTCGTTAGTTTTATGGGGCTGAAGCTACCGCCGGGGCTATAATTATTGTCTAATGATTTATTAATTCCGGGGCGTTAAGAAAAAATTTTTTAATTTTTATTAAGTTCGTGTCCCCAAAACGCTTTCAAGACGGACTGCTATGCCCATGTGGAGAATCTTCCTTTTATTATTGGTGTTTACGATCAACCGGGCGCGTGGGCAGGGTTTGGGGTTCTATAATAATGAAAGCGACCAGGACCGGCGGACGTCGCTCGACCTGTCTCCCCAGGCGTTTTCCTTTGGCCATTCCTTCGACGTTTCCTTTGCCTTTGGTTTTTCGCCCGGGCACCTGAACTATTTTGGATACATCCTCCGGCTGGTCCGGAACGACACCCAGAACATCGACCTGTTGTTCGACAAGGTGGCCTACCCCGTGGGGCATTTTAGGGCGGTGGTGGGCGATAGGGCGCCGTTTGCGTCGTTTACGCTGGATTCCGGGCGGCTGTTCAATGATTGGGATACGGTGACGTTGCGGCTGGACTACGCCACGGACCGGGTGACGCTGCTGGTCGGCGGCCGGATCATGGGTTCTTCCGCGCCGGGTTTGCACCTGGCGCCATCGGACAGCTATCGTATCTCCTTTGGGGCGTGCTCGGTGCCGAAGTTCCAGAAGAACGACGTGCCGCCCATGAAGATCCGGGACGTCCGGATCGTGTCGCGGGACCGGTTGCTGTATCGCTGGCCGCTGGACGAGGAAAAGGGGGCGTCGGCGGGCGAAACCGAGCGTGGGGCTGCTGCGTCCGTGTTCAACCCGCTTTGGATCAAAAGCACGCACTATGAATGGGCGTTGCGGGATAGCCTCGTGCTAGACGGGCCGGCGTCGTGCGCGTTCGACGCCGTGCATGGGCATTTGTTCCTGGTGGGGAGGGATTCCATGCTGGTCTATTCGGTGTCGGGGGGATCGCTGCAGCGGGAGGGATATACGGCGCCGTTTGTTTTGCTGGCGGGGAACCAGTCGGTGTATGATCCGTTTACCCGTGACTTGTTTAATATTTACCCGGACGAGCAGCTGGCGGCTGCTTTCGACTTCCCGGACCGCCGCTGGGACCACGATTACCGGCCGGGGGACATCAATTATTGGCAGCACAACAAATTCGTTTCCTCGTTCGATACGTCCATTTATGTACTGGATGGGTACGGGCACATGACGTATAAGAATACGATTTTCCGCTACCACATACCCACGCATACCTGGTCACCCGTCGCGGCGTCGGGGGATGTGCTCACGCCGCGCTACCTGGCGGCGGCGGGGACGACGCCTTCGGGCGATACGGCGTATGTGCTGGGGGGTTATGGGAGCTCGACCGGGCAGCAGATACTCAATTCGCGGAATTTGTACGACATGATGCGGTTTGACGTGCGGACGGGGACGTTCCACCGGCTGTTTGAGCTGTCACCCGCGGCCGGCGAGGATTTCACCTTTGCCAATTCGCTGGTGATCGATGGTTCGTCGTTTTACGGCCTTATCTTCAACAACCAGACTTTTCATTCCTCGCTCCAGCTGATCAAGGGGTCGTTGGATACGCCGGCGTACCAGGCGGTGGGAAACCGGATCCCCTACCCTTTTCACGACATAGAGTCCTTCTCGGATCTTTTTTATAATCCTTCGACGCGGCAATTCCTGGCGGTAGTGTTCTTTTCGGACAGCACGGCGACGAGGCCGTCGCATACGGTGGCGCATATCTATACGCTCGATGCGCCGGTGGCGGCGGCGGTCGGGGCGCCGGCGCCTGCGTCGCCCGAGGGGTCGTCCAATTGGTGGTATCTGTTGCTGCCGTTGGGGCTGGTGGGGAGCTATCTCGTGGCGAGGCCGCGGCGTCGACCGGGGCGCGCCGTCGTTGTGCCGGTTGCCGACTCGCCGGCTCCGGTAGCGCTGTCGCACGCGGCCGCGGCAGTGCACCTCTTTGGCGACCTCCAGGTATTCGACACCGAAGGCGGCGACCTCACCAAACAGTTTTCGCCGCTGCTCAAGCAGCTTTTCCTGCTCATATTGCTCTATTCGTTGAAAAACGACCGCGGGATCAGCTCGGAGAAGCTGGACGAGATCCTCTGGTTCGACAAGGACGAGAAGAGCGCGCGCAACAACCGGTCGGTGAACATCGCCAAGCTCAAGGCGCTCCTCGATAAAACCGGCGGTTTCGAGTTGTCCAAGAAAACGGGGTATTGGAAGTTCGACATCGACGCCTCGAAGGTCTACGTCGATTACCAGGAATACCTGTCGCTGATCCACAACCCGTCGCTCGACAAACAGGGCGCCAAGGCCCTGGCGGCCATCACCCGCCGCGGGAGCCTGCTCGGGAATGTCGAGTACCCGTGGCTCGACCCCTTCAAGTCCGACGTCTCCAACCACGTCATCGATACCTATTTACACTTCGTGAAAACGGGGTCCCACGATCCCGACTTCCTCATCGAGATAGCCGACGACATCTTTTACTTCGACTCGGTGAACGAGGAGGCCATGGCGATCAAGTGCAAGGCCCTCGTACAGCTGGGCAAGCATTCGCTCGCCAAGAATGCGTACACCTCCTTTACGCGGGAGTATAAGCATATCTATGGGGAGGATTTCAAACGGGAGTTCCAGACGGTTTTGCAAGGGTAGCGGGCGCTTTGCGCGGCGGCGCGCCTTAGCGCGTGCTGCTTTGAGCATCCGCGTAGGCCGCGTCCATGAGGCTGTTAGGCTTCAGGTACACGACGTCGTGCTGGAAGTCGAGCAGCGTGTTGAACCGCTTCAGCACCTCGGCGCCGAGGATGTGCGTCTTGAAGCGCGCGGGGTTCGCGGCGGCGAGCAGCTGGGCGGGGATGTTGTATAGGCTTACGGCGTTCAGATCGAGGCGCTCGTTGTTGAAGACGACAACCGGCACCTCCCGGCCCCTTCCATCGCGCAGGACGCTCTTTTTGAGGATGGGCTGGTCGCGGGGATAGCCTGTCTCCGCCACCAGCGCGGTGTCGAGCAGGATGGTCCGCTCGTAGCCGTCGTCATAGAGGAAGCGGCCAGGGTACCTCACGCCCCTTACGGCCAGGTCGCCGCGGATACAAAAAAGGTCGTGG